>NZ_JBDNJQ010000098.1:0-29580 GCF_051172895.1 Nostoc sp. CALU 1950
ACATTAGATTCCTCTCAGCCCTTATGTCAAGCCTAATTGAGATGCTCTTACCCTGTTGCCTCTTGCCTGCCTACGCAAATTAGTTCAGAAATCAAAGCGGATTCCTATATGACATTAGTCACGGTTTAACTAATTACCTTTTTCACTAGTGTATATATCCTTTCAGTTCTATCATTTATTTGTCAAAGTGATTAATATTTCGCGATATATTAATCACTTTGATGTCTACATCATAGAAGGAAAGTTTGCGAATGAGTATTAAAAGAGTACTTGCTAGTTTAGCGCTGATTTTACCAATTGCTGTTACCTTTATTCCTTCCCAAGCCGATGCCCAGATCAGAAGGCCAGTTAGGCGACCGGTTCCAGTTAGAATAATCAAAAGACCAGCGCCAATTAGGGTTTATACCCCTACCCAAGCGAGAAGGAGGATATTGGTTCCTGGACGTTGGGTACAAAGAAATCGTGGCCGCCAGTGGATACCGGCTCGCTATGTATATAGATAAAAAGACCTACAACTGCAATAATTTATTGCCTATCAATATTGATTGCAGAGTTCTTTTTTCATAGCTTTTGTTGGTGTTTAAAAATCCCCTTTAGAAATATTCTAAAGGGGTATTATTTCATATTTTTAATAAAAATAGCACTTCTTCGTTGATTCCTATACAGATCCAGGGCAAAGGCATCTAAATATTGACGAGCCTGAGTAAGAGTGGAATGCAGCAAGATAGACGTTAAATCTCTATACTCCTACAGCCGATTAGTGTGTTGCAAATATTTGTGGAAATGGTATGAGATAATTAAAGCAATTTATTAAAACCAGAAAAATGCCATTAACTATATCTTCCACACCTCAAGGTTTTAGTGCATTTATTACTAACTTGGGAATACGAGATGCGACTGATGATTTTGTATTTATTAAATCATCAGTTCCTTGTGTTGCTGATGGAGTCTTTACTCAAAGTCTTTTTGCCGGGCCAAGTGTTACTATTAGTCGCGATCACTTAAAAGATTCACAAGCACAAGGAATAGTCATTATATCTAAAAATGCAAATGTAGCTAATGGTTCTGTTGGCATCGCTGATGCCCAAGAGGTTCTACAATTAGTTGCAAATGAAACTGGAATTGCTGCACATAATATTGTGATAGCTTCGACAGGTGTAATTGGCAGACGTTACCCGATTGAAAAAATCCGGACAGGTTTATTAGGATTAGGGAAAAAATTGACTGCTGCTGATTTCCATGCCGCAGCCCGTGGTATTATGACCACCGATACAGTAGCGAAAATAGTTACACGGCAAATAGGAAATGCCAAGCTGGTAGGAATTGCCAAAGGTGTTGGCATGATTGAGCCTAATATGGCTACTCTCCTAACTTTCTTTTTTACTGACGCTGCAATTTCTGCAAATAGCCTTCGTTCTATTTTTCGCTCTACTATAGATAAAACTTTTAACTGTCTGAGTGTAGACACTGATACTTCTACTAGTGACTCCGCCGTGATTCTAGCTAATGGAATAGCCGGTGAAGTTTCAGAAGTAGATTTTGCCAGTGCATTGCAAGAAGTTGCACAAGAATTGGTGTTGAAAATTGCACGAGATGCAGAAGGTGCTACCAAGATTCTTGAGGTGACTGTAGATTCAGCGATTAACTATGCACAAGCTAAAAAAGTAGCAAAAGCAATTGTGAATTCACCATTAGTAAAAACTGCCGTCTATGGAGCAGATCCGAATTGGGGACGAGTCGCTATGGCTATAGGCAAATGTGAAAGTGAACAGCAGATAAATCCAGACAGAGTTGTTATTAGTTTTGATAATGTGAAGGTTTATCCTAATAGTTTAACTAATGAAAATCTGGAACAGTTGCGGCAAATTATGTCAAAAGATCAAGTAAATATTCATGTTAGCCTTAATATTGGTGAATCCTCTGCAACTGTATGGGGTTGTGATCTTTCAGAGGGTTATATAGAAATTAATGGTAAATACTCAACTTGATTAAGTAAGTAAGAGACTATTCATAAAGTAAACCTGAAATTGTAGGGTGCGTTATCGCTGAGAGTACGGCACCATTCTCAAGGGTTTGGTGCCGTACTCTCGCAGCTACACACCCTACGTATATTTTCAAAAATCAAACATGAGTCTTATATTTGCTTTATGAATAGCAGTTCTAGCTCTGAAAATACGGCTAGAACCGCTTATTATGAGCCAAGATTAGGGAGAGAAACTTTGGCGTCAGCTAAAAATGGGGTTAAGTGCTTTATATTATGGGCAATTCCACGGACATGGTATTAGTTTTCATCTAGAGATGGATAAGTAGCATAGATATATCAATAGCTAAAAGTAAGCCCCCATTTACCAATTGCTTTGTCAAAAAAGTTGACATGGGTAGTTTTTATGTATTATAGTATAATACAGGCGGGATGAGTTAAATTAAAAAAAAAACTTCCTAGCCAGTACAGCACGGTGAAAATAAAACTACTATTTGTACGCTATTAGTTAATTTTACGAGAAAAATTTTTCAAAATCTCCTACTTAATACCAAATAATTCGATTAACGCTGCATAACTAATAAATATGGATTTTGACTATTTTAGAAGCAATGAAGGCACTCCTACAAATAATACCCGGCAAAGCTTGCTTGCTAGCGGTTGGCGACCGTTTAACCGAGAATTAGACTGGGGGTTTTTGTGGCATCTATTGCACAGTGACTCCCGCGAGTTAACTCAAAAAAGTCTGAATTTAGCAAGTAATGTTGCTGATACTTTGGGAAGAAATAATTATGCTTGGTGGGCTAACTTATTAAATGTCGTATCTGATAATACCCGCTACGAAGTTGAAAAGTTTTGGAATTACATCACGCCAGATCCTCAATCACCAGATCATCGCTACAAAGATGTTTTGAGTACAGAAACGCCTATCGTTCAATTTGTGAGTCGTAGTAGCATTCCCATTGATTATGTTCTGAACCGACTGCAAGAAATTACTGTACTGCGAGTTTTAGGTGTGTTGGGTAATCCTGACATTATTACGCAGTATTACTCAGAAAGAGATTTTTATTTTCCTATAGATAGATTTGTCAGTTGGGAACGCTTAGATGTTATCAATACTGTTTATGCTTACTGGTCGAAGTATGACGTTTGGTTGCAAATTGACCCCTACGATCGCGGGCGACGACAATATAGTTTAATGGCGAAAAATCTTGCGGCACTAATTAACAAAGCGACTTACGACTTAGCCGTGATGCTGAGTGGATATCAAAGTCGTGTAGGTAAAGTTCATAGTCAATTTTCCATTCGGACATTTCCCGCAGATATACAAAACTTTACTGATTCTGTACAGCAAGCGATTCTGAATCAAAACCAGTTAGCGGTTGTTGTACATGGGAAACCAGGTACTGGTAAAACAGTTTGGACACAGGCAGTTGCAAAAGAAATTCTTGTACCTTTGGGGTATGTAATTTTTATTTTAGATCATGATGCGATCGCTAACTTTGTCCCACCGACTTACATAGAGCGTATTTGTATCGTTATTAACGAAGCTGATAATCTAGCGCAAAATCGTGCTTCTGAGGTGGCGCAATACAATAACAAAACCGAACATATTCTGAGTTTGCTGGATGGCACTTTGTATCAGAGTGTAATTGATGACTCTGGTATTCAGATGCAGCAACGGTTAGTTGTCTTGATGACTTGCAATACTACAGAAAGATTAGATCCAGCCATGTTACGCAAGGGCAGGGTGGATTTAATATATGAGTTTACGCAACTATTTGTATGAAGGAGGCAGAGGGAAGGGGCAGGGGGAACTTTCCGCGACGCTCAATGACTTGCTCTAAGCGTACTCCTACGGAGAAGCAAGCTACGCGCAGCGTCTCGTAGAGAAGCCATGCCGTTCGCGTTAGCGTCTCTGAAAGAGAAGGCTTTACGCTGCGCTATCGACACAAATCTTTTATACTAGTGCGGCTCTAAACACATAACTAAAGTTTTTATTAATACTTCTTTCCTTCTGCCTTCTGCCTTTTTTGTCAATCTACTTTCACCAGAGTTTCACCTGTTCTTGCAATACAAGCTGATGCTGTTTGCGCCAAGCTTGGGGAGGTAAACCGTGATGTTGGCGAAATTGACGGGAGAAATGAGACACATCCTGATAGCCCAATGTTTTCGCTATCTTCTCAACTGTCTGATTATTATTTTGGAGTAAAAAACGCGCTCCCGCCATGCGGCGTTTGACAATCCAGCAATTTACAGTCTCTCCTGTCTGCCGTGCGACTCGGTTTGTTAAGTAAGCAGGTGAGTAACCAACAGCAAGAGCGACATCACATAAAGTAATTCCTTGATGATAATGGGCTTCGATAAAGTCAAAAACCTCTTTTAATTGGGGAATGGAGGGAAAAATTGACTTAGAAGGAATGTTGGCTTCTTGATCAGAGGCTACGGCAACACCTCCAGCGATCGCTGTAGTATCATCTGTAAATACTGATTTTGGTGCTTTCTCGAACTTCATAGCGCACCAGTATTGGAGATTAGCTTGCTTTTGCAAGCGAATTGCGATCGCTCTGAGGAGTTCTTCTAGTGTCGAGGGTTTGGTAAGATAGTCATCTGCTCCCAATTCCATAGCTTTGCGAACATCTGATCTGGTACTACTACCAGTTAGAAAAATGAAAGGAATAATTGCTGTAACAGGATCTTGGCGTAGCGTAGTTAAAACGCTATAACCATCCATATCGGGCATCGTGATATCGCAAATCACTAAGTCGGGCGTACTCTTTTGTGCTTGTTGGATACCAACACGACCGTTTTGAGCACCTATCATATCAAAACCTTTAGCCTCAAGACCCTTTAAATAAAGATCGCGGGTAACGGTATCATCTTCAATGACGAGAATTTTCTTTGACGATTCGTACATCATTTTTTATTACCATAACTTTTTGTAAAAGCTGATTACTAGACTCTTTAGTGAGTATCTAAATTAGGATGAAATTAACTACCTCCTTCAGAGAGCTATTACTTAATAAGTTGTTAATCAACAACTAGAGTAATCCGCTTTGTTTTTTGAACTTACTTGCGTGGTGCGCGTTCGCGGAGCGTGTCGCAGAGAAGCACGATAGGTAGGAAATAGGCAACAGTCAAGAAGGTTTTTTGAGATGTACGGTGTTTTTTCAAAAATACAATATGAGTCTTATATCTTCATTTCAAAACTCATAACTCGGAACCGATTTATAATTTGACTAATGGCAGCATCACAGTAAAGGTAGTGCCCACAGCAACTTCACTTTCTACAGAGACTTGACCGTGATGTAAATCTACAAGGGTTTTGAGAATCGATAGTCCTAGTCCCGTACCAGGTATATTATCAATATTACTACCACGGTAAAATGGTTCAAATATTCGTTGTTGATCTACTACTGAAATACCGATCCCCCTATCTTTTACCTGGAAAATTAATTTTTCATTTTGGCAAGATAGTTCCAAGTCAATTGCAATATTTGAGGGAGAATACTTAATCGCATTATCAAGCAAATTCTTCAAAATAGGCTCTAACAACTTTTTATCTATATAGGCTGTTAGAGAGTTATCTTTAGTTACCAAATTAATTGGATTTTGGCTAATACTCATCTGCATTTGTGCAACTAAATCCTTACAAAACTGAACTAGCTCAAGCGGTTTTGGTTCAAAGTTTAATTTTGCTGATTCTGCTTTAGAGAAGAACAAAATATCATCCAACATCAGGCTCAGTTGTTCAGTAGCTTTTTGAATGTGATCGAGTAATGGTTGTATTTTTTTCTGTGTACGTTTGTCTACTTCTTCCTTTAGTAAACTATTAGAAAATGAAACAATATTCAGCGGAGTTCGGAATTGATGGCAAACCATAGAAAGAAAACGCGCTCTTAGTTCGCTAAGTTGTTTGGCCTGTTCTAAAGCTTGGTTAAGACCTAATTCTGCATATTTGTAATCGGTAATATCGATACCTGCAATTAATTCAACTGGGTTTCCCCCAAAATCCAGCCCTCCATCAAGCTTGGCAACCGCGCAGGCTAGCCAGCGCTCCGTGCCGCTTTTTGTCAGAATATTCATTTCCTGGTATTCAAAGTTACCTGCTTCACCCTGCTTACGTATCTGCCTGCGTTTTTTGCTCTTAATCAGTCGGCGAAGATCAAAACCTGTTAGCAGTTCCTCTTTTGTATAGCCAGTGAGTTGCTCTACTGCCGGATTTATATAGCAAAGTCGTGTGCCTTGAATCAGAAAAGTGCTAGTATCTGTTGTCTCTGCTAAAGTCCGAAATCTAGTTGCGTTTAATCGTAATGCTTCTTCAGTCTGTTTCGATTCAGTAATATCCCAAATACTCCACACTCTCCCAATAATTTTACCTTCAAGCAACTGAGGTTTAGAGTAGTGTGCAAAAACTCTCCCATCTTTCAACTCCAGAATGTCGTAGCTCTCGAAATCAGATTGGCTAGACACTTCCCAAATCAGCCGACTAAAGGCTTGTGAATCTTTAAGTTGGTTCTCAAAAAAGGTTTTGCATTGAGGACATTTCTTAGATAGTATTAGCGACTCTGGAATCTGCCACATCTCTACAAATTTCTGATTCAAGCTCAGAATATCTCCCTCAAAATTAACTGCAACAATACCAATGGCAGTAGATTCGAGAGTAGAACGAAGTAACGAAAGAGATGCTTCTAGTTCTACTTCTTTTGCTTTGAGTTGAGAAAATTCTTGTTGTAAATTATCTTTGGCATCCCTTAATTCATCAGTCCACTTTTGCACGCTAAGTTCTACTATTTCGTCATTTTTCTCACGAGCAAAAGCACAACCAAATTCCATATCTTGTTGTTTTACATAGCTCATGGATATTTCTACTAAAAATATCCGGCCTCCTTTTGTCCGATAGCGAGATTTAAAGGTAAGAGAACCCTGTGAGCAAATATCTGACCAATTGTGTAGAGAAAAATCTACGTCTATATCATGCAGCCTCATGGAAAGTAATTCTTCACGGGAATACTCAGTCATCAGACAAGTGGCATCGTTGACGTAAAGAAACTGCGCGTTTGCTCCTAAACAGAAGGCAGCATCTACAGCGTGATTTATTAGGAAGTGAGCAAACTTCATTTCTACTTCAGGTTGTAGTGCCCATTGATTGTTTGATCTAGCTAGTGTATATTCGCCAGAATTCATATTCCTACTTCCTCCTGGTAATCAATCAGCACTGTAGCCATTAATGAGTTAATAGTCATAACTTACTAAAATCTTTGGTGCACTCTTCGGCTGGTAAAAAATAAAATTAGTTAGTAATTTAAAAAATCTTACTAATTGTCTTAACAAAACTTATCATACCAATAAAATGCGAATTTTTAAACCAAATTTTCCTAAAAAACTAAATAATTAAAAACTTTTATTTTTGACTTAAACAGTTTTTATAGCAGCACAAAATTTAGACCAATCAAGTCTATATTTGTCAATAAACCTTATTAGATTAGAGTTCAAAACTCTTAATCTATAAGTATGAAAGGTATTTTAAATTTAAACTAGCCTTCTACAGAGCTAACTAATAGTTCATCAACCTAAAATTTCTGGGTTCCGACTGGGGAAAAGTTAAAGGATAAAAAATTATCCTTTAACTTTTCCCTCGCCAATGACTTTGACGAACTACTAGTACAATGTCTAAGCTAGTTTTGAGGATTTGTAGTCAGGACTTTAGTGCTTAGAAAATAAGGACTAAAGTCCTGACTACGAACTTGCTTACCCATCAATTTCAACTTGACGGACTAGTAGTACACTGTGGCGGAAGTTTGCTTATCTTTAACCAGTTGCTTTGAGCAACTTGTCTAGTTAGTTGAGATGGCAGATGGATTTCCGCCGTGCTGTACTACTGTAGAGTCGTTTGATTTTTAACATAAATGAATTTGCAGTGCTTGGCTTAAATGAACAAATTTCACTCATCAACTTATTTTCTTAATTTATCTTAACTTACTCTTTCAGGGATCTAACTATAGAAGAATATGCTTAGTCATCTGTCGTGAGAAGTACCTTTGTATTAAAAAAATACGTAAAAATTTACGTATAGCGTTGTGTTTGTTTTGTCATAAAGAAACATTGCATTAGTATACTAAGTATATAACTTGTTTCAGTAGCAATAAAAAATACTTCTTAGGCAATGCATACTAAACGCTTAGTCATCTCTGGAAGGAAATATAAAAAGTTAAGAAACAATGTATTTATCGTTACAAATCATTGACTCAAAAAGTTTTCGGTGGCAATATGAAAACCGCCAAACTTGTTACAGTTCAACTCATGCTTTAATTCGGATAAAAAGTTGTGTAAGTTTTAAAGCAAAAGAATTGACAACCAAATCAAAAAATTTCCTATTGTAAATTTGGCAATGTGCTGCTTCTGCGATGCCTACCGCAGGCTACGCAGAAGCAGAATATCAATCCTTTAGAGTGACTAAGTTGGGAATGTCGCAATCACAATAAAAGCGAAAGAATTGACATCTGCATCAAAAGATTTTTCATTGCAGATTAGGCCCAGACCATAATAAGCATCACAAGTCAAGAACCTCCCCACGCGGTTTAGCAAGTAGATAGGTGCGATTAAAGCTAGCTATATTAAGCTTTGTAAAGATTCTGAGACGCGCTTGAATTCAGGTTAGTTGCTAGTTTATGTACGCTTACATGATTTAGTTTTTTGCCGCAAACCTACCTTTTGTACTGTAATCATCACCACAGAAGCGAAAAAATTGACACTCCCATCAAAAGATTTTTGATTGCACAAGGGTCTTTCTCTCCCTTATTCTGGTCACAAGAAGCACAACCTCAACTGTTGTATGCTTTTGCTAAAAATTTTTTGGTACTGCGCTCACAAGCATCAATCAGCAGCGATCAACCATTTCTACTAGCGACCAAGTTAGGTCATAGCTGTAAGAAACAACAGAGTTGTTTGTATTAGATATTTCTAGATTTCTAGCGCTGTGATTGTAAACTGAAAAGCCTTTGTGTAACTTTATGTAATTAAGTGAAACTAATGAGTCAAAACTATACTGGTTCAAACTCTCCTCTCATCACTACCGAACCATACAAGGAATTTCCAGCAAACAGATATGTAGAATCTGTATCTGGCTCCCGTCAGCTTGATGAATCGGAGAAAAATGGGGGAATTCAGCCTTTTTTAAATGACGAAACACCCCCAACGCTTTCAGTTGCCGATGCGATCGCTCAAATGTTGGTAAATTTGGGAGTAAGTTACGCTTTTGGTGTCGCCGGTGGTGCAATGGCCAGCCTTTGGGGGGCGCTATCCAATAGCAATATAGAAGTGTTGAACTTCCGCCATGAAGCCGGAGCAGCATTTGCAGCTACCGAAGCATACTTTGCCAATAATCGCCCCACCGTAGTTTTTACCACAGCCGGGCCGGGGATCACCAACGCACTGACCGGATTATTTGCGGCTCGTGGGGAAGGTGCAAAGGTAATTTTGTTGTCAGCTTGCACCTCAGCACCGCAGCGTGGACGTTGGGCTATTCAAGAAACCAGCACTTACACATTGCCTAGTGGCGGAATTTTTACCCCAGGAGCGCTATTCAACTATGCCATCACTATTGAATCTGCGGCTCAATTACCGCAGATTTTTCGTAAATTGGCTCTGGCTATGGCGCAACCAGGCGGATTTGTCGCCCATTTAAGTATTCCTACAGCTGTGCAGACAAGTTTAGTTGAAGATATAGCCTTACCTCAACTAGATATTTCTCCCTTTCCGATGACTGCTTCAAAAGAAGCGATCGCTAAATCGGTAGAGTTATTATCATCCGGCCCCTTTGCTATCTGGGTTGGTTTCGGTGCGCGTGACGCAGCAGCCGAAATCCTCCAACTCGCTGAAAAAACCGGAGCCGCCGTTATCTGCTCACCTCGTGGTAAAGGTATATTCCCTGAAGATCATCCGCAATTTGTGGGTGTCACAGGTTTAGGCGGTCATGCTTCCGTCTTAACTTATATGGAAGAACAACCTCCACAACGCACACTCGTATTAGGAACCCGCCTTGGTGAACCGACTTCCTTTTGGAGTGCGGCGCTAGTTCCCAAAGGAGGTTTTGTCCATGTCGATATTGACCCAGAAGTGCCAGGTGTTGCATATCCACACGTTGAAACTTTCGGGGTTCGGTCTGACATCAAAGCCTTTGTGGAAGAGTTATTGCAGCAATTACCAGATGCTCCTCATTCCACAACTTTGTCGTTACCTCGTCCAGAACACAAAGCAATTGAACCAGCATCAGACGTAGATTATCCAGTGCGGCCAGAAGTATTGATGGCAGCAATTCAAAAGATCATTGTTGAGGGTAGCAATGCGATAGTTATGGCGGAGTGTGGTAACTCCTTTACTTGGTCAACCCATCTACTCCAATTTGCCCAAGCCAATCGTTACCGAGTCAGTACCGGAGTCGGTGCAATGGGTCACGCCGTCACCGGAGTGTTGGGTGCAGCACTGGCAAACAATAGCAAGGCTGTAGGGATTGTTGGTGATGGAGCAATGTTGATGAATAACGAAATCAGCACAGCCGTGAAATACAAAATTCCCGCCATCTGGATTGTACTCAACGATGCGCGTTACAACATGTGCCATCAAGGGATGAAAATCTTGGGATTAAAGGGCGCAGATGCAACACTTCCACCGACAAACTTTGCCATGATTGCTCGTGGAATGGGAGCAGAAGCGATCGTAGTTGTCAGAGAGTCGGATATTGAAGCGGCATTAGAACAAGCGATCGCATCAACCGTTCCCTTTCTCATTGATGTAGTGATTGACGCCGATCGACCAGCACCTTCTGGTGGACGTAATAAGAGTTTAGCGGCACAAGGAGTTAAATCAAGTTCTGCGAAAAGTGCAGCCAAGCAAGTTTCATTCCCAATGGTTTGATTTTGAAAGCTGGCAATCGAATGAGATTGTTATACACACTACTCCCCTCCGACTCAAAGATTCTTTATTTACGAACCGCCAACCATTAAAGAAGGACGCAAAGCAAGAAATAGCTAATCTTAACTCTACTAATTCGTAGCAAATTCTCTGCGTCCCTTTGCGTTTAAATTCCCACCCTAAATTCGCCACGATTTTACGCAAACTACCAAGTTTTTCTTAACTTCATCCAATCTTAATCTTCATGAGTGTTTTTGTGTCTACATCTTTACATTTTGTAATGGTAATTACTTTCTCTAACCAATCCCAAACAATATCAAGAGGTCAAGATGCTGCTATTTGAAACTGTTAGAGAAATGGGTCATGAACAAGTTCTATTTTGTCATGGTAAAAACCCCGAAATTAAGGCAATTATTGCCATCCATGATACGAGCTTAGGCCCAGCGATGGGAGCTACAAGACTCATGCCTTATATCAACGAAGAAGCTGCTTTAAAAGATGCACTTCGTCTGAGTCGGGGTATGACTTATAAAGCTGCCTGTGCAAATATTCCCGCTGGTGGAGGAAAGGCAGTCATTATCGCTAATCCTGAAAATAAAACAGATGATCTGTTGAGAGCCTATGGACGTTTTGTTGATAGCCTAAACGGACGTTTTATCACCGGACAAGATGTCAATATTACTCCTGACGATGTGCGGACAATCAGTCAAGAAACTAAACATGTTGTTGGGGTATCAGAAAAATCTGGTGGGCCTGCTCCCATAACATCACTAGGAGTTTTTCTCGGAATTAAAGCTGCTGTAGAGTCTCGTTGGCAGAGCAAAAGACTTGATGGGATGAAAGTTGCAGTTCAAGGCTTAGGAAATGTCGGTAAAAATCTTTGTCGGCACTTACATGAGCATGATGTCAAGCTTTTTGTTAGCGATGTAGATCCAGCAAAAACGGAAGAAGCAAAACGGCTTTTTGGTGCAACTGTTGTAGAACCAACTGAAATTTACTCTCTGGATGTAGATATCTTTGCTCCTTGCGCTTTAGGAGGAATTCTTAATAGTCATACAATTCCTTTTTTACAAGCTTCGATTATTGCTGGTGCAGCTAATAATCAATTGGAGAATGAGCAACTACATAGTCAAATGCTTACCAAAAAAGGAATTCTCTACAGCCCTGATTATGTAATTAATGCCGGAGGGCTAATTAATGTTTACAACGAAATGATTGGTTATGACGAAGAAAAAGCTTTTAAGCAAGTGCATAACATTTATGACACGCTATTAGCAATTTTTGATATTGCTAAAGCGCAGGGAGTTACTACCAACGATGCTGCCAAACGTTTAGCAGAAGACCGGATCAACAATAGTAAGCGGAACAAAACTAAAGCGATCGCAGCTTAATTATTACTATCTTAAGGAGTGAGAAGTGGAAAAAAATACTTTTGCAACATCAGCTTACATTGCTACTTCACCAGAGAGCGCCTTTGACTACCTTTGTAGTTTAAAGAACTTAGACGAATGGACACTTTATAGCCGGATGCAAGAGCAAATTGATGAAGATACCTGGCTCGGAACTGCATCTGGTTATCACAAAAATCTTTACTATCATGTTAAGAAACTAGAAAACCCACTGTTTTATGGTATTGAGTGGCACTGCGGATTAGAGTATCAAAAATATTTTCAGGTTTACCCTGTTTTGCTGTTTCCCACCGACTACATCGAGCCGGGGACAGATGAAAAAGGTGTGTACTTCCATTGGTTAAGCTTTGTCGATCCCAAACGGCAGACTCAGATGATTATGCAGGGAATTCACACAGTACACACTTCCGAATGCCGTTCTCTCAAAGGTAATTTGGAACGCAAGGCGGGTCTGACCTCAGCAGCCAAAGGAAGCCACTTTATCGATACAGATACCATTTATGTTGATGCCCCAATTGAAATCGGCATTGAATACTTAAAAGACTTACAAAACGTAGATGAATGGGCGCATTTACTACGACCGAATGGTGATATTACTTCTGAATCAGGTGAATTCAAAGATGAATATGACCAGAAGGTAAAAGTTTCTGTGCGAGTTCATAGTCTGAGTAAATACTACTTGCTTGAACAAGAATATTTTTATCCAGAGTACGACTATTATCAGCGTTCTGTAGCGTTACTTATCCCAACTGCCTACGCTTTCGCTGACCCCGAAGCTTCTGGTTTTATCCTGCATCGGATCACATTTTGGAAAACAGATGGAACTGTTAGCCACG
Source organism: Nostoc sp. CALU 1950 (assembly GCF_051172895.1). Taxonomy (NCBI): domain Bacteria; kingdom Bacillati; phylum Cyanobacteriota; class Cyanophyceae; order Nostocales; family Nostocaceae; genus Nostoc; species Nostoc sp. CALU 1950. The sequence goes on from NZ_JBDNJQ010000098.1 coordinate 13,140, forward strand.
GCAAACTTCAAATTGAAGACTATGGCGCTGAGAGCATGAACATCAAACGTTTACTCGAAGCCAAAGCTGGCAACCTCAAATCATTTGACCGAGGAATGAGCTATCTACCAAAAATTCAAGAATCCCTAGTTACTAACTAAAACCTCAGCGTTCCTCTGCGTTTAAAATTCCTACCTCAATTCTCTGCAACACATGAAATTAAAACAACTTACTATTACCTTTCTAACTTTTTGTGTTGCCGCTTTTTCGGGAATGAAAGCTGCGGAAGCTGCATCATTTTCGGTAATCGCCGACGGTCTATATAATGCCGGAGGTCTGAGTTTTGGCCCTGATGGCAATCTCTATGTCACAGAGGCGGGAACCGGGGGAAATGGGGCTTGTGTTCCACCAGCAAGTGGTCAAGGCGATTCTCTATGTTATGGCACTAGTGGAGCAGTTAGCAGAATTGAGAATGGTAAAACTGAGCGGATACTTACAGGACTTCCTTCTTTAGCATTACCAGATGGTACTGGAGCCGGTGGGCCTCGTGATATCCAATTTGATGCTACAGGTAAACCTTATGTTCTGATTGGGTATGGGGCAAATCCGACCTTTCGCGATCGCAATTTAGGTTACACTGACCTCGGTAAAATCATTGCTCCCGACTTTAATACCAATTCCTGGGCGAGTGTTGCCGATTTAGCTAACTATGAACTCGCCAACAATCCCGATGGTGGTGATTTCGGTAGCAATCCTTTGGGTTTTGTCATAGATGGCAATAAGTTAGTTGCAGTTGATGCAGGTGCAAACGATCTACTCAGTGTTAACACTGGTGGTAGGAATTTGCGGGTGATAGTTGCGTTTCCCCAAGATATATTAACTAATCCCATCTTTCCACCCTCCGGGACACCATCCAATGAACCTGCACAGGTTCCATCTCAAGGTGAAGAGGTGCGATCGCATGCAACTCAAGCAGTACCCTCAAGTGTGGCTAAAGGACTTGATGGCGCTTATTACATCAGCCAATTTACAGGTTTTCCCTTCCCTGAAGGTGGGGCAAAAATCTATCGAGTCGGTGCTGATGGTTTACCAACAGTCTTCGCCGATGGTTTTACCCAACTCACAGACTTGGAATTTGATACTGAAGGCAATTTATATGCTTTGCAGTACGCCAATCAGTCAGCCTGGAAGGGTGATTTTGATGGTTCTGTGATCAAAATAGCTACCGATGGGACACGCACAACTCTTATGAGTGGCAATGGATTAGAGTCACCTAGCGCCCTGACTATTGGTACTGATGGTGCAGTATACGTCACCAACCGGAGCGATCGCCCAGGACTTGGACAAGTGATCAGAATTGAGAATACCAAATCTATTCCTGAACCTAGTTCTGCTTTCGGCGTATTTGCGATCGCTGCCTTGGGCGTTGCTTGGCTGCACAAAAAGACAATCCCCAAACCGCTCAGAGATAAAGTTGTGGCGCTCAAGTAAAAAGTTTCAAACCAATATCAGTTCCTCTCAAGGACATTTACCCTGCATTCTTCAGGGACTAGGATTTCTTGTCTTTAAAACCATAAAACTTTCCCGAAATTACTAACTTTTAATCTCCCTTGAAAGGTATGAAACTCAAATCATTTGCTCTGACATCTCTGACATTTTGTTTTGCTGCTATTTGCGGAACACCATCTGTACAAGCTGCAACCCTAACGACAATTGTCGATGGAATCAGTAATGCACGGGCTGTTAGCTTTGGCCCCGATGGCACTCTCTACGTAGCAGAACCAGGTATCGGAGGAAACGGAAATTGCCAACCATCTCCGAGTACACTGTTTCAGCCTATCTGTGCTGGTAATAGTGGTTCACTGGTCAAAGTTACACCAGGTGGTCAGCCACAGCGTCTATTCAATAACTTTCAATCTATAGCAGAGCAACCCAGTGGCAACCAAGGCGCTGGTATTCAAGACATACAATTTGACTCTCAGGGAAATGCTTATCTTCTGACTGGGTTTGCTGGTTATCCAGGAAATCGTGATTTAGAATCACTTAACCTTGGTGCTAATTTCCCAATCCCAGAGCAGCAACTTGTTACTTTCCCCCCATCCACACCCGATAAAGTCCTGAATACCCCGCTTTTGGCACAACTTTTCAAAGCTGACTTGAATACCGGGGAACTAGAAAGTATTTTTGACTTCGGCAAGTATGAAATTACTAATAACCCAGACCGTGGGGATGTAGTTACCAACCCCTTTGATTTGACCGTTAGTGGTGATACTGCTTATGTCGTTGACGGGGGTGGAAACACCGCCTACAAAATCAAACTTGACGGAAGTGAGTCTGAAGCGATCGCAATTCCCAAGAAAGTCCTTAGTGCCTCAACATTACCGCCCCTTCCACCAGGACAAGAACTACCTCCAGGGCTAGTAGAAATACTTCCAGGAGGAAACATCGCAATTCAATCAGTACCTACAGGTGGCACAATTGGCCCCGATGGAGCCTTGTACGTTGCCGAATATTCAGGTTTTCCATATCCAGAAAATGAATCGCGGATCTTCCGCATCGGCGACGATGGGAACCCAGAGGTTTTTCTGGATGGGTTTACACAAATCACAGACTTGACCTTTGATGAAGAAGGCAACTTGCTAGTCTTGCAGTTCGGCGACGAGTCTCAGTTGCAAGGTGACTTGCGATTCCTCCCCGGTTCTCTGATTCAAGTTGCTCCAGATTTAACTCGCACAACCCTGGTTGCTGCTGGTGAAGGGCTGGAATCATCTGCTGGAATCGATATTGGCCCTGACGGGAAGATATACATCACCAAGCGCGGTGTTGGCCCCGAACTAGGTTCGGTGGTTCGAGTGGATAATGTCGTTACAGAAAGAGTTCCCGAACCCACCTCAATCTTGGGCTTATTAGCACTTGCTAGTGTAGGCGCAACTGCTGCGATCGCCAAGCGCAAACGCCAAGACAATTTGGGTGAAGAGTTGTTACCCAAAGCAGAGATAGTTTAATTCCTCACTACCTGCCTATTCTCTCAGGTAAAGCTTACAGAATAGGCTGCTGCCTCACACAGAAAGTTGCATTTCAAACAAGAGGCAGCAGCCCGAATTTTAGGGTTCCCCAACTAGGACTGGGAACAAAATTAGTCTAGGAAAGAGTATACACTCATACAACCAGGACTTCAAACTCATGGGATTAGTCAAAAATTTGTCACTTGCTATTCTCGGTACAGGATTCACCGTGTTAGCAACAGCAGCCCAAGCCAATGCTGTAACATTAACTTACGACAGAAGTATCGGTAGTCCTGGCTTCGGCCCTGGAGAACTGTTTGTTCCTCAAGGCATAGCGGTGGATAGCCAAGGGAATACCCTCATCGCTAACGGGCGCGGTATTAACCCGGCGGATGGTACTCCTAACTACGACCTTGGTAACAAAATTGAAATATTTAATCCTAGCGGTCAGTATATTGGAGCAATTGGCTCCGGCGGCACAGGGCCCGGGCAGTTTGACGAGCCAACAACTGTAGACTTTAATCCAGTAACAGGGGATCTGTATTCAGGTGATGTTTACAACAACCGCATCAATCAATTCGATTCTCAGGGTAACTTTATTAGATCCTTTGCAAATGGAGCATTTACCCCTCTGGTAGAGGATAGATTGTTCTTTGGGCCATCTGGTTTGACATTTGACGAAACTGGCAACGTATACGTTGGTGATTTTAACGGCGAAAGGATTCTTAAATATACATCAGACGGACAGCAACTTGGTGTCATTGGTGGTACCAGAGGCACTGCACCTGGTGAGTTCCAAGGTGTAGCAGGTGTAAGAATTTCCCCAGTTAGTGGAAATATCTTTGTAGCTGACCAGTATAACAACCGCGTTCAAATACTCGATCCAACTGGTAATCCTCTGTTGGCATTTGGTTCAGCAGGTAGCGAACTTGGACAGTTTCTTCAGCCAATTGGCATCGAAGTGGACGACCAAGAGAATATTTATGTAGCTGATTCTATCAACAGCCGCGTTCAGGTGTTTGATAAAAACGGTAACTTCTTGACTTCCTTCGGTGAAAATGCCCGCGATGCATCAGGTAATCCTGTACCGCCTCCAGCATTCACTGGCCCTCCTTTTGGCAACCCCCTCGACCTCGCTCCCGGCAGATTTAACTGGACGGGTGGCACAACCCTCAAAGATGACAAGCTTTATGTGGGCGATTTCTTCCAAGGTCGCGTCCAAGTGCTAAATGTAGAAAACAGGAAGCAAGTACCGGAATCTAGTTCAGCATTGGGTTTAGCATTGCTCGGATTCGGGGCTGCTACCATCACATTGCGGAAACGTGGACAACAAAAGCCAGCCTTTAATTTAGAAAAAGAACTGCAAAAACAGTGCTAGTAGTCTGTCAAGTCGAAATTGATAGGTAAGCAAGTTCGTAGTAAGGACTTTAGTCCTTATTTTCTAAGCACTAAAGTGCTTACTACAAACCTTCAGGACATTAACGGTTAATGCACATTCTGATTTATTCATACAACTATCATCCAGAACCAATTGGTATTGCACCTTTGATGACTGAACTAGCAGAAGGTCTGGTGAAGCGGGGGTATCAAGTGCGGGTAATTACAGGTATGCCTAACTATCCTCAGCGTCAGATTTACGACGGATATCGGGGTAAGTTATACGTTACTGAACAGAAAAATGGTGTCAAAATTCAGCGTAGCTACCTGCGGATTAAGTCTAAACCTAACCTCGTAGACCGGCTACTGCTAGAGTTGAGCTTTGTTTTTACGAGTTTGCCACAAGCTCTTAAGGGCGAGCGACCTGATGTAATTCTGTTAACAGTACCGCCGTTACTAGTTTGCTTACCTGCAACCTTAATAAGTTGGTTATACAACTGCCCAGTAGTGCTGAATGTGCAAGATATCCTCCCGGAAGCTGCTGTGCGTGTTGGGCTAATTAAAAATAAGTTGATGATTCAAGCTCTGGAAGCTTTAGAAAAATTTGCCTACCGAACTGCACATACTATTAGCGTAATTGCCGATGGTTTTGTAGATAATTTAATAAATAAAGATGTACCTGTTAATAAAATTGCTTGCATTCCCAATTGGGTGAATCTAAATTTTATTCGCCCTTTACCAAAGGAGAATAACTCTTGGAGAGCTACCCATCAACTCGATGGTAAATTTGTAGTGCTTTATTCAGGTAATATTGCTCTGACGCAAGGTTTGGAGACAGTCATAGAAGCAGCAGTTCGGTTGCGTCATCTCAAAGAAATTGTCTTTGTCATAGCCGGTGAATCCCAAGCTCTTGAAAGGTTGCAGAAACATTGTCTTGCTTGTGGTGCAGATAACGTTTTGCTTTTACCCTTGCAAGCGCGAGAAAAACTACCGCAAATGTTAGCAGCCGCAGATATTGGGTTGATTGTGCAAAAGTGCAATGTGATTTCCTTCAATATGCCTTCTAAAATACCACTGTTGTTAGCTAGTGGTCGCCCAATTGTGGGTTCAGTTCCCGCTACTGGGACTGCTGCGAAAGCTATCAAGGAAAGTGGTGGCGGCGTTATCGTTGAGCCAGAGTCAGCAGATGCTTTGGCTGCGGCGGTGCTGGATTTATATAATCAGCCGGAATTAGCAGCAAAATTAGGTCGTAAGGGAAGAAAGTTTGCGGTAGAAAACTATTCCTTTGAACAAGCGCTAAATAGGTATGAAGAGTTATTTTATGATGCGATCGCCAAACGGGTGACAACTTTGGATATATTGCCCGAAATGAGTTCTAAAGAATCACTTATTAATAAAGAGTTTTTGGTACATACCTCGCCCCTTGTGCGCGTAGTATCTCAAAGACAAATAACTAATGACAAATGACCAATGACAAATTCAGATCAACTTAAAAAAACTGACCAAAGCTTGATCGCCCTACTTAGCGATCGCATATCATTATTAGCAGCATCAGAACAGCCTCCTTTAGATGAACAACTGGCTGATGTGGCTCCCCTACTCGCTCAAGCTGGTATTCCTGAGTCTGTTTGGACTAGTTTAGTCAAGAGTTGTCATGCCAGTCTTACCCCTAAATCTGCCACAAATCATGTCAGCCCCCGACAAATTACCATCATCGGTGGACGCGGTAGGATGGGAAGATTATTCAAAGAGCAGCTTTCGCTAGTAGGCCATAATGTTAGTATTCTCGAACATGAAGATTGGGAATATGCAGAGCAACTCTTGAGTCAGGCAGAATTAGTATTAGTAAGTGTTCCTATTGAACATACGGTTGATGTTATCAAGCGGGCTGCAAAATATCTTGCTCCAACTACAGCTTTGTGTGACATCACAAGTATTAAGACTCAGCCAACTCAAGCAATGCTTGAACATCATTCTGGCCCAGTCATGGGTTTACATCCAATGTTTGGGCCAAATATGAAATCGTTTTTGGGACAAAAAGTGGTAGTATGTCCAGGCCGAAATGATGATTCATTTCAATGGTTGTTAGACTTTCTTAAAAGTAAAGGTGGTGAATTAATTTTTTGCACGCCTGAAGAACACGATCAAATGATGGTGATTATTCAAGCAACGCAGCATTTCTGTAGATTTAGTTTGGGCGTTTTCTTAGCACAAACAAGAGTGGATATAGAGCAGAGTTTAACAATGTCAACTCCTAACTACCGTCAAGAAATCGATATTGTTAAACGTTTGTTTTCTCAAAATCCTAATTTATGTGTTGATATTATGCTAGCTACAGAAGAAAGGTGTAATGCTATTACTTTTTTAGCTAATACTTACAGCCGATTAGCAAGACTGGTGGCACAAAAAGATAGAGACGCATTAATTAAAGAGTTTGAAAATACTCAAAGCTTTTTAGAAGAGAAAATTAGCACTTTTTTACAGCCTTTAAATACAACGGCTCTGCAACGAGATTTTCAACCACAAATGCACACAAATATTAGCATTTGAGTAAAAAAACTATGCTGATAGATATCTTTCACGATACCGTTTGCCCTTGGTGCAGAATTGGGAAAAAACATCTGTTTGATGCACTGGCACAATGGCAAGAACAAGAAGTGCATATCCGCTGGCACCCATTTCTTCTAGATAATACCGTTCCTGCTGAAGGTTATGAATTTCGTAGCTTTATGCAAAATAGAAAAGGCATGAAAGCGGAAGAATTGCAACAGATGTTTGATTATACACAACGTGCAGGTAAGGCGGCTGGAGTTAAGTTAGATTTTGAAAAAGTCCGTTTGGCTGTCAATACTAAGCTTTCTCATCAACTGATTGCACTTGCACCCACAAGCGTTAAAAACGATGTCGTAGAAGCTATTTATAAAGCTTACTTTGAAGATGGTTTGAACCTCGGAGATATTAACGTTATTGTTGCCATCGGTACAGCATATCAGATGGATACTGGCGAATTAAAGTTGCAATTAAATAATCATGCTGTGAGTGATGCAGTTGTTGCTGAATCAACATTTGCTCGGTTAAATGGCATTAATAGCGTGCCGTTTTTCGTCATCAATAACAAAGTCAAGGTAAATGGTTCTCACTCGGTAGAGTTGTTCCTCGAAACTTTGAATCGTGCTGCACTTTTAGATATACCTGCAAAAATATGATTGTTGACATCAAGCAAAAAAGTAGATTAATTCATCAACGGGTTGCGGTTACTTTTAACTACGAGGTTTACTTCACTCAGAATTTATTTGAGTTGAAAAACCCGACGCTAGCGCAAGTGGTTACAGCAGATGGGGAGACAAAGCCGAAGAAATTAATTGCAGTAATAGATGCAGGAATATTAAAGTTTCAACCGGAATTGGTGAAGCAATTAGTCGCGTATACCAAGTTTTATGCAGAGGTGCTAGCGATCGCAGCTGAACCCATGATAATTTCGGGAGGAGAAGCTGCCAAAAACGATCGCACTTTCGTAGAGCAAATCCACCAACAGATTGAAGCCGCCGGATTATGTCGCCACTCCTACATATTAGCGATCGGAGGCGGGGCGATGTTGGATTTGGTAGGATACGCTGCTGCTACTGCTCACCGAGGAATTCGCCTGATTCGCATTCCGACAACGGTATTAGCACAAAATGATTCCGGGGTTGGGGTAAAAAACGGCATCAACGCCTTTGGTAAAAAGAACTTTCTCGGTACATTTGCGCCACCTTTTGCTGTTATAAATGATTCTGCCTTTTTGACAACTTTAGACGATCGCGATTGGCGTTCTGGAATTGCAGAAGCCGTCAAAGTGGCGCTGATTAAGGATGCTAACTTTTTTGATTTTATCCACTCTCACAGCGTAGCCCTGGCGCGGCGAGACATGGATACCATGCAACAGGTTATCTATCGTTGCGCTCAGTTGCACCTAGAACATATTGCCAATAGCGGCGATGCTTTTGAAATGGGTTCGTCTCGTCCCCTGGATTTTGGACATTGGGCGGCTCATAAACTGGAGCATTTGACTAATTATCGCTTGCGTCATGGCGAAGCAGTTGCGATCGGTATTGCTTTGGATAGCACCTATTCTTATTTATTAGGATTGCTTGATTGCTCAGAATGGCAACGGATATTAAATACTTTATCGGCTTTGGGTTTTATGTTGTATGTGCCAGAAATGGTTGAGAAGTTATCACAATTGGAAGATCCTGATTGTTTGTTCCGGGGTTTAACTGAATTCCGCGAACATTTGGGGGGAGAATTGACTTTAATGTTGTTACAAGGGATTGGAAAAGGAATTGAGGTTCATGAGGTGAATTTGTTGTTGTATAGGGAAGCAATATCGTTGTTGAGGGAGTTTTAGGATTGGATTTTAAACGCAGAGGGACGCGGAGGGAAGCGCAGAGTAACGCAGAGGTTTAATGCTAGGTTTTGAGATGATCTACTACTTTTGAGGGAGGCGGAGAATTTCAAACAGCGTTGTTTGGAAAAGTACTAGATAAGCTGTATAAAAAGCGAATAAATTGACACCCGATCGAAAAATTATTCAATGTATTATCTGCTTGATATCTAGTACTCTTAAGTAAGAAGCGACAAGTTTTTGATTATATTTTTCACAAATAATCCGCAGATGAAAATAGGTTGATTTAGATTGATATCGAGTTGTCTAAATTAGTTATTTATAGCATTCATAAATATTCTTTTTTCTCTACGATACATTTCGCGTTGACAAAGCCTCTAGTAGATAAGGTGGTTATTTAATCTTCATAACTCAGATAGCATCGTCATATCTACAAATGACAAATGACAAATGACAATTAGTGAGAAATTACCCATGATTTTTGATTCCCGTTCTTATAAAACCCTTGGCGGTGTAAGTGTTTCTCGCTCCATCACTGAAGTGAAGATGGACACTGCCCTTGAAGATATTCTGTTTCACTTAAATTCTCAGCGTGGAGGCTTGCTAAGAAGCAGCTACGAATATCCAGGCAGATACAAAAGATGGGCGATCGGATTTGTCAATCCTCCATTGGAATTGACTACACAGGAAAATGCTTTTAATTTGATAGCGTTAAATGAACGTGGTCAAGTACTTTTACCATTACTTTTAGAGTGTTTATCTAACTCAATACAACTTGAGAAAATTGCCCTAGATAATAACAATATTGTTGGCTTCGTTAAATCTACGAAAAGATTATTTACTGAAGAAGAACGCAGTAAGCAACCTTCAGCATTTACTGTTGTCCGCGAAATTCTACATACTTTTTCTAGTCAAGAAGACGAGCATTTAGGATTATATGGTGCGTTTGGTTATGACTTAGTTTTTCAGTTTGAACCAATTACCCAACGTCTGGAACGTCCTACAGATCAGCGTGATTTGGTGCTTTATCTGCCAGATGAATTGATAGTTGTTGACTACTATCAGCAACGGGCATTTCGTCTCCAATATGATTTTAAAACAGCGCATGGCAACACGAAGAATTTGCCTCGAACAGGTGAGTCTGTTGATTATCGCGGCAAACATCTTCTCCCGAATCAAACTGCTGATCATAAAGTAGGCGAGTATGCCAAAAAAGTTGAGGCTGCACTCGATTATTTCCGCCGAGGCGATTTATTTGAGGTTGTTCCTAGTCAAAACTTTTTTGAAGACTATGAAGATGAACCCAGCAAACTATTTGAAACTTTAAAGGATATAAATCCTAGTCCTTATGGGTTTATTTTTAATTTAGGTGGAGAATATTTGATTGGCGCATCTCCAGAAATGTTTGTGCGAGTTGAAGGGAAACGGGTAGAAACTTGTCCCATTAGTGGCACTATTAGCCGGGGATTAGATGCTCTTGACGATGCGGTGCAAATTCGTCATTTACTCAACTCCCACAAAGATGAAGCTGAGTTGACCATGTGTACTGATGTCGATCGCAATGACAAATCCCGAATCTGCGAACCTGGTTCAGTACAAGTGATTGGTCGTCGCCAAATTGAATTATACAGCCATTTAATTCATACAGTGGATCATGTTGAGGGTATATTGCGATCGCAATTTGATGCCTTAGATGCCTTTCTTTCCCACACTTGGGCGGTTACAGTCACAGGCGCACCCAAAAAAGCCGCCATAGATTTTATTGAACAGCATGAACGTAGCGCCCGCCGTTGGTATGGTGGAGCAGTCGGCTATTTAAATTTCAATGGCAATTTAAATACTGGATTAATTCTGCGGACAATCCGATTAAAAGACTGCATCGCCGAAGTGCGAGTTGGCGCTACTGTTCTTTATGACTCCATACCCCAAGCAGAAGAACAAGAAACCATTACCAAAGCTGCTGCTTTATTTGAAACGATTCGCCGTGTTAAGCAAACGAGTCAGAAAATTGATGAGTCCAGTTCCTTAAAATTAACTAAAATCTTCCCCAGTGCAGCAGATGGCAAACGTATCTTACTAATAGATTATGAAGACTCATTTGTTCATACATTAGCTAATTACATTCGTCAAACTGGTGCAAGCGTCACTACATTACGTCACGGTTTTTCTGATTCACTATTCGACACAGAACGCCCTGACTTAGTTGTATTATCTCCCGGCCCTGGTAGACCAAGTGATTTTGGAGTTTCGGAAACTATCGGCGCCCTTCTTTATCGCCAAATTCCCATTTTCGGAGTTTGTCTAGGACTGCAAAGTATCGTTGAAGCTTTTGGTGGAGAATTGGGAGTTCTCAACTATCCTCAACATGGTAAATCTTCACGAATTTTCGTGACTGATTCCGATTCTGTCACCTTCAAAAATTTACCCGAATCCTTCACAGTCGGTAGATATCACTCATTATTTGCCCTACCGCAGCATTTGCCAAAAGAACTGAAGGTGACAGCGATTTCTGATGACGACGTAATTATGGGCATTGAACATCAGACACTTCCCATCGCCGGCGTTCAGTTTCATCCAGAATCAATCATGACTTTAGCCGGGGAAGTCGGTCTGGAAATCATTAAAAATGTGGTGCGGGCATATACACACATCGAAGAGTCATTAGTCATTGGTCATTAGTCATTTGTCAAAAGTGCCTCGTTCCCATGCATTCCCAATACTTGTAGAGACGGCGATTTATCGCGTCTTGTATATTTATCGCGTCTCTAAACCGTATTGTATGCATTCCCAGATTCCATCTAGGAACGAGAATAATTAATTATTTTCCCATTCACTCAAGCATTTTATGACTAACCAAGTTACCGCTTCTCGCCATATTCTTGAAGAGATTGTATTGCATAAAAGGCAAGAAGTTGCACAGATGCAGCAGGAATTTTCTTTAGCTGATTTGCAACAGCAGTTAATAAAGGCTCCAAGTGTCCGAAATTTCTTAGCTGCTTTACAACAAAATCCTAACCAACCTAGCTTAATTGCTGAGGTAAAAAAAGCATCACCTAGCCGTGGGATTATTCGGGCAGATTTTGACCCTGTAGCGATCGCTCAAGCTTATGAACGAGGTGGTGCAGCTTGTCTATCAGTCCTCACTGATCATAAGTTTTTTCAGGGCAGTTTTGATAATCTGCGTGGTATCCGTCAGCAAGTTGCATTACCCCTACTGTGCAAGGAGTTCATCATTGACCCCTATCAAATTTATTTAGCACGGACAGCAGGCGCAGATGCAGTTTTGTTGATTGCAGCTATCTTATCAGACCAAGAACTTCAAAGCTTTTTGCGACTGATTCACTATTTGGGCATGAATGCACTGGTAGAAGTCCATACTTTAGCTGAACTGGATCGAGTGTTTAAGCTTGACGATTTACATTTAGTAGGAATCAACAATCGCAATTTAGAAGATTTTACCGTTGATTTAGGAATAACACAGCAACTTTTAACACAGCGCCAGCAATATTTGCAAAGTTTAGATATCACCGTCGTTAGTGAGTCTGGACTTTATACACCTGATGATTTATCTTTTGTCGCTGAAGCTGGTGTTCGTGCGGTTTTGGTTGGAGAGTCTTTAGTTAAACAAAGCGATGTAGAACAAGCTGTGCGTAGTCTTTTGAGTGCTGAGTACTGAGTTCTGAGTTCTGAGGTAAACCTAAAAAATGAAGCTCTAATACTCATTAATGGAGATAAAAGACTCGTTAACGGAGATAAAAGCCTCATTAATGGAGATAAAAGCCTCATTAACGGAGTTCAAAGACTCGTTAACGGAGATAAAAGACTCGTTAACGGAGATAAAAGACTCGTTAACGGAGATAAAAGCCTCGTTAACGGAGATAAAAGACTCATTCACGAGTATCAAAGACTCGTTAACGGAGCTAAAAGACTCATTCACGAGTATCAAAGACTCATTAACAAAAAATTTAGCGTGGGTATCGCTAATTGCTAAGTGTTGATTATTCCAGAACTATTAACCAATCATTAACTATTTTTCAGAATGACTTCTATCTCCGCTCATTTTCAGACTTTACGCGATCGCCAACAGTGTGCTTTAATCCCCTTTATCACAGCAGGCGATCCTAACTTAAAAACCACTGCTGAGGCTTTACGTATCTTAGATCGCAATGGCGCTGACTTCATCGAGTTGGGCATTCCCTACTCCGATCCTCTCGCAGATGGGCCTGTAATTCAAGCAGCCGCAACTCGCGCTTTGCAAAAAGGCACGAAATTAGAGCAAGTGCTAGAGATGTTAGAAGCTGTAACTCCTACACTGAAAGCGCCGATAATTCTATTCACTTATTACAATCCCATTTTGCACCGGGGTATTAAGACATTTTTGCTAAAAATTGCTGCGGCTGGGGTGCGAGGGTTGGTAGTGCCAGATTTACCCTTAGAAGAAGCAGAAGAATTAATCCAGACTGCTGCATCTTTTGGAATTGAGGTAATTTTACTTGTAGCTCCTACTAGTTCTAAAGATAGGATTTTAGCGATCGCTCGTCAATCTCAAGGTTTTATCTATCTTGTAAGCGTCACCGGAGTTACAGGTATCCGCGCTCAAATCCAAGACCGTGTAAAAGATTTAATTACCGACTTACGAAGCGTCACCGATAAACCCATCGGCGTTGGTTTTGGCATCTCAGCACCAGAACAAGCGCATCAAGTCATGGAATGGGGAGCAGATGCGGTGATTGTTGGTAGTGCCTTCGTCAAACGTTTATCTGAAGGTACTCCAACTGAAGGATTGCAAGCTGTAGAAAAATTTTGTCGGGAACTCAAAGCAGCAATTACCCCAGTATCCCTACAAAAAGTTGGTTCCGCTAAGTAAAAAGGTACATCATAGTCCCCTCTCGAAGAACCTACGGTGTAAACACAAGTCTGAAATAGCTGAAAAACCCAAGGTTTTACCCCACCCTAACCCTCCCCTTGGAAAGGGGAGGGAACTGGATTTCTTTTTCCCCCCTTTGCAAGAGGGAGAGAACTGGATTTCTTTTTCCCCCCTTTGCAAGGGGGGATTAAGGGGGGTAAACCCTAGGGTGGGGTTCCTTTACCTCACTCAACCGAGAACCGCTATATTCAGTTCTCAAAAATATATTTCAACATAAAAGGATTTTAACCAGTGGTAAGCATACAAGACATCAAAACTGCAACCGTTCAACCAGATTCTTTAGGCAGATTTGGCAGATTTGGCGGTAAGTACGTCCCAGAAACCTTAATGCCTGCATTAAGTGAGTTAGAAGCAGCATTTCATCAATATCGCAACGAGCCGAGTTTCCAAGCAGAACTGCAAAACTTACTGCGTGATTATGTAGGACGACCCAGCCCATTATATTTTGCGGAACGCCTGACAACAAACTACGCTAGACCAGATGGCACTGGGCCACAAATTTATTTAAAGCGTGAGGATTTAAATCATACAGGCGCTCACAAAATTAATAATGCTTTAGCTCAGGTGTTGCTAGCTAAACGCATGGGTAAGCAACGGATTATTGCCGAGACAGGTGCAGGACAACACGGTGTAGCGACTGCAACCGTATGTGCTAGGTTCGGTTTGAAATGTGTAATTTACATGGGCATCCACGATATGGAACGCCAATCGCTGAATGTCTTCCGCATGAAATTAATGGGGGCAGAAGTTCATCCAGTAGAAGCGGGTACGGGAACTCTCAAAGATGCAACTTCCGAAGCAATTCGAGATTGGGTGACAAATGTGGAAACAACGCATTACATCCTTGGTTCCGTTGCCGGCCCTCATCCTTACCCAATGATTGTCCGTGACTTCCACGCGGTAATTGGTGTAGAAACTCGCGCTCAATCCCAGGAGAAATGGGGAGGATTACCAGATATTTTACTGGCTTGCGTGGGTGGAGGTTCCAATGCGATCGGCTTATTCAATGAATTTGTCCATGAATCTTCAGTGCGTCTAATTGGAGTCGAAGCGGCGGGTGAAGGTGTAGATACAGAAAAACACGCCGCTACCTTGACAAAGGGAAAAATAGGTGTATTGCATGGTGCAATGAGCTATTTACTGCAAGATGATGATGGTCAAGTCATCGAAGCCCATTCAATAAGTGCCGGATTAGACTATCCCGGTGTAGGGCCAGAGCATAGTTATTTAAAGGATCTTGGCCGCGCCGAATATTACAGCGTCACCGATAAACAAGCGTTAGATGCATTCCAAAGACTTTCGCAACTAGAAGGAATTATCCCAGCATTGGAAACTGCTCATGCGATCGCATATCTCGAAACCCTTTGTCCTCAGTTAAAAGGCAATCCCCGCATCGTCATCAATTGCTCTGGTAGAGGTGACAAAGATGTGCAAACCGTCGCCAAAGTTTTGATTCCTTAGTGGTTCATGTCATTAATTTAGACGGGTTTGTAGTAAGCACTTTAGTGCTTAAAAATTCAGGACTAAAGTCCTTACTACAAACTTATTCTCCATTCAGAACTAGTCCAATGACAAATACCCAATATGATAGCTTTAACTCAAATTTCACCTGAAATCCCCGTTACTCCTGAGTTCTACAACTGGCCAGCTTTATTGCAACAGTTGTTAAATCGGCAATCGTTGACGGTTTCCCAAGCTACAGATTTGATGCAAGGTTGGCTCACAGATGCCATTCCCCATGTCCTATCAGGAGCAATTTTAGCCGCAATCCAAGCCAAAGGTGTATCCGCAGAAGAATTAGTGGGCATGGCCAGGGTCTTACAATCCCAATCCCCAGTACCCAGTACCCAGTCCCCAATCCCTCTAATTGACACCTGTGGAACTGGTGGAGATGGGGCTTCAACCTTTAATATTTCGACTGCTGTCGCTTTTGTTGCCGCCGCCGCCGGGGTAAAAGTTGCCAAACATGGCAATCGTTCGGCATCTAGCAAGACTGGTTCGGCTGATGTGCTGGAAGCTTTGGGGATAAATCTCAACGCCACTCCTGAAAAAGTACAAGCCGCAGTAGGTGAAGTTGGAATCACCTTTTTGTTTGCTCCAGGTTGGCATCCTGCACTCAAAGCGATCGCAATTTTGCGAAAAACTTTGAAAGTGCGGACTGTTTTTAACTTGCTCGGCCCGCTAGTAAATCCCATGCGGCCAACGGGGCAAATTATTGGTGTGAACGATCCGCTTTTACTAGAGGAAATTGTTCAAGCTTTATCGCAATTGGGATGTCAACAAGCGATCGCACTTCACGGACGGGAACGTTTAGATGAAGCTGGTTTAGCAGATGTCACTGACTTAGCTGTACTCCAAGATAAAAAAGTTCGTTCTCTAACGCTGAATCCTCAAGAACTTGGGTTGAATTTTGCCCCAACTCTGGCGTTGCGTGGTGGAGATGTCCAAGAAAATGCCGAAATCTTAAAGGCAGTTCTGCAAGGTAAAGGTACTCAAGCGCAGCAAGATGTAGTCGCTTTAAATACAGCCCTAGCGCTCCAAGTTGGTGAAGCCATTCATGGGGAAACGGATGTTTTAGCCTGTTGTGTTAAAGGTATTACCCTTGCGAAGGAAATTCTGCAAAGCGGCGCGGCTTGGACAAAACTAGAACAACTCGCTGAATTTTTACGCTAGACGAACCTCTTCTCATAGGATTAAGCCTCTCTCCGTTTCGGGGCTACGGTGTACACACAAGTCTTTAAGAGTTGCGCCACAGGCTTTTGATCCCCC
>NZ_JBDNJQ010000099.1:0-29494 GCF_051172895.1 Nostoc sp. CALU 1950
TCATTCCTTTGTAGAGACGGCGATTTATCGCGTCTTCGTGATTATGGGATTTATTGCGTCTTTGCTCCCTTTTTCAAATCAGAGAATCAGGATCTACGCCAAGCGATCGCAGATCATAACAATACAACCACTCGCGGAGAATCCCTAGATAAGTTACCCGTTCCATGCCAATTCCTAAACCAATCTCTGGCAACCAAACGGGATTACCATCATGTAATTTATAAGTATTCTGACGTGATAATTACAACTTAATGTAGATATTCTACTTAAGAAGCAAAGCATTATACATCATAAAAATTTGTTGCAATTTCTCTAACTGATAGCTAGCGTAAAGTGGACAATTTGACAATCTTTAATACTCAAACTACTTGGCGTATAGTCATAATCTGTCCGCACGCAAGAAGAACGCAAGACACTTAATATATGGTTCAGAATCTCGAAAGAACACGCCAGAGTGCAAGGTTTCCAGAAACTGCACCGGCTGCTAATCCCGTATTTTTTAGAACCTACAGCCGCCGTACAAAGGCGGGACTAAGGGAAACATGGGATGAGGTATGCGATCGCACTCTACAAGGCTTAGTCGAGTTGGGAAAGCTAACTCAAGAAGAAGCTGCCACACTGGATAAGATGCAGCGCAACTTGAAAGCTATGCCCAGTGGGCGCTGGCTATGGGTTGGTGGTACAGACTGGATAACCAAGCCAAAGAACTTTTCCGGGGCATATAATTGCACCTCTACCAATCTCCAAGACTGGAGTGCCTTCGGCTTAATGATGGATCTGGCAATGATGGGCTGTGGTACTGGAGCCGTCCTAGAACCACAATTTATTAACCAGTTGCCCCCCATCCGTAATCAACTGAATGTCACTGTAAAAGGTGAAATTGGCAGCACTCCTGTCCAACAGCGACGTGAATATACTGAAACTCATATAGAAGGAAATAACGTCACTATTCACGTTGGAGATAGCCGTGAAGGTTGGGTTGAATCATATCAAGCCTTATTAGAACTCTCTACTGATGAACAATTTTCAGCAGAAGTTGAAGTATTAGTTGATATCAGCGATGTCCGCAAAGCTGGAGAAACTCTCAACGGCTTTGGAGGAGTTGCAAATCCGGTGAAATTGCCCGGACTTTATCAGCGTTGTGCATCTATTCTGAATAAAGCTTTAGGACGACAATTAAATTCAGTTGAATGCTGTCTGTTAATTGATCAAGCTGCTGTAACAATTGTTGCAGGCAATATCCGAAGAAGCGCGGGGATGCGTCAGTTTGATTCTGGCGATGACTTAGCAGCCACCGCTAAAGATAACTTATGGCAGCAAGATGAAAATGGCAACTGGCGAATCGATCCAGAGCGCGATGCACTCAGGATGGCAAACCATACCAGAGTTTTTCACCGCAAGCCGACCTTAGAAGAATGTATTGGTGCTGTCCGCAAACAATATTACAGCGGAGAGGGAGCGATTCAATGGGCTGGTGAAGCCGTAGCGCGATCGAATATTGATTTGCTACCAACACAAGCTCTGAAAGTTAGTTTTTTGCAAGCTTATGAACAAGGAACAGCAAAAGAGTGGTTAAAAGAACGTGATCCAAATCTTGATGCTAATGAGCTAGAACATCGTTTAGCTCGTTACGCTTTAAATCCGTGTGGTAAGTGATTTTGCCTCACGTTAAAAACCTCGCAAAAACGGGGAAAGCTGAGATGCTAATCCCGTGGTAATCAAAGGAATTAAAAAGTCTTTGACACCGTACAGCGTAGAGAGTGAAACTAGATAACATCAGAAATTTGTGTCTAGAATATAATCTCTCCAAGAGTGCGGGGGTGGATGTGAAAAACACTTTTATTATCTGAAGTCACATCTGCAAAAGGTACGCGGATCTACTGCAAATAATCAAGCAGTAGAACTAGGGGATAAAAAGCCTCTAGGGTAACAAATCTGGAAATCATCGGTAGTAATTTTCACTGCAATTTGTCAGAGGTTCACCTCAATCAAATCGATCCACGTAACTACAAAGAACAAGAGGAGGCTTTCACCGCTGGGGCGTTATCTGTAGCAGCACTTTTAAATCACAAATTCCTGGAACCACGCTATCAATACAGCCGTGAACTAGATCCGATTGTGGGAGTTTCTTTTACAGGTTTATTTGATTTCTTTGTCCATGCTTTTGGTGTTGATTGGCTGCGCTGGTGGGAAGCAGGAAGGCCTGCGACTCCACAAGGATTAGCTTTCAAGCGTGAGGAAGAGAAATACCTAAGTTCTTGGAGAGATATTGTACATCGTGTAGTTTGGGATTATTGCGATCGCCACAATCTCAAGCGTCCAAATCGCTGCACCACAGTCCAACCCAGTGGTACTAAGGCTTTATTAACTAATGCTAGTTCAGGATGGCATCCCCCGAAAGCCCAAAGATTCATTCGTCGGATTACTTTCGGTAAAAATGATCCAGTAGCCTTGGCTTGTATTGACTATGGTTACAACGTCATTCCTTCTCAATCAGACAAAGACGAAAAAGGCAATTTGCTCAATGATCCCTTTGATCCACGGGTGAGTGAATGGCTGGTGGAAATCCCTGTTTCTGTAACTTGGGCGGATTTACCTGGGGCTGATGAAATTGATGTTTCTAAGTTTTCAGTCTTAGCCCAGTTTGATTTTGTCCTTCAGGTTCAACGTTGGTACGTGACTCACAACACATCAGCGACTTTGGAACTCCGCTCTGATGAAATCGAACCCTTGGGACAGCGCATTTACGAAACTATCCAGAATGATGAGGGATATATTTCAGCGGCTCTTTTAGCCCGTTTTGACGATTTGCAATCATTCCCCCGTTTGCCCTTTGAACCAATAGACAAATCCACCTACGATCGCTTAACTCAAGAGGTGAAAGCGCGGCGTAAAACAGATGACTTCTGTGCAGTCCTAAGCCGCTATGATTTAGGCGAAATGTCAGAGGCCGGCCCTAGTGGTTGTGATTCTGATAAGTGTATGTTTCCCGATCAGCAACCAAGCTCATAAGGTGAAATGACTGGGGACTGGGGAAGAAGCAAGGGGGCAGGGAGCAGGGAGCAGGGGGAGACAAGAAGAATAACCGATGCCCAATGCCCCATGCCCAATCCCCAATGCCCAATGCCCAATCCCTTAACACGTTACGATCAATTAAGAAGTAATAATTTTTTACGGCAGTGCCAGGAGTCTTTTAATGTTCATTAATGAATTGTCACCTATATTCAGAGAATTTACTCAGCATCCAGTTTCATTTGTGGGTGGGTTCTTCTCTGGTGTGCTTCGCCTCAACCTTGCAGATGATCCTGTTAAAAGCTGGCTGGATAAACAGATTCGCTCAAATAGTTACACCAGCAACACAACGGACGCGCATAACGGCAAAGCCACCGGCCCTCAGCAGATTTCGATTGACTAAAAACTCCCAGAATACATAGTTGAATTTTCGACCAAACACGAAGTCAGTGCTGCCGACGGCAGCGCTGACTCCTACTTTCTATAGCCGTAGTCACACAGGTTAAGACAGTGTTGATTGCTCAAAGCTTTGAAAAAACTGGGTTTTTACTCAGCACTAGCTCAACACTTTGCTATACAATAATTTTATTGTTTGGAAGTCCTTTACTCCTTGATTGGCACTCTGAGCATGAGTGCGCCCACAAAGTTAGAGGTAGGGCCAGCAGGGTAATTTATGTGGCAAAGCGCACACTCTGCCCTAAAGTTGCTGAGGGGGACTGAGCGTCGATAGTACCATTTTCTATCCACGCGCTGGACGGACGTGTATGCCTGTCCCGCCAGTGCCAGCGCGTTTGCCTGACGCTCGAAGTTGTCGTAGGGGCGATCGCTTTGCCGAAGCGGGCCAACGGTGCCAACTAACCGCATATCCTTGTTCTGATCATTAAATATCAGCGAGATGGAATGCTTACCCTGCTCCACGTTATCCACCGTGGTTTCGTCGAACTCCTGCGTCAGCGCCGCGAACAACGTGTTGAGCATGAGATCGCTCGTCTCTTGGGCAAACTCAATCTTTGGAGTTGGGGGTGGATAGTCAAAACCACGAGCAATTGATGTGAAACCGAATCCAATGACGAAGATCAGCACAAAAATTCCATAGCTGATTAGCTTTTTCAGACCCATTCTCTTATTCCTTTGGTTTTATATGGTTCCTGACTCATACCAATCCTGTGTGAAGATACACATAATTAAGACCCCGATGTAGTCTTCCCTTGATCAGGGAAAACGGCGTAGCCGGGGATAAATATATACAACTTCACAAAGAAACGATATCAGCAACTCCGCATGACGGACTGAACCTTTACCGAAGAAAAGTAAAGAGCAGAAGGCAGAAGAGAAGAATTTATTTTCTATCTGCCAAAGAAGTATGTTCACGTAGCATTTTGTAGAATCTTATCATATTGATCAGGGAAAATACTAGTACAGGACTACGTAAATCTAAGTACCATCTCAATTAAGAAGACAAGTAGAGGTAATTCATGAATTTCCCCTACTTGAGCAACTTGTTAAAGGTAGGCAAACTTCCGTCGTGTGCTTGGTTGCCTGTCTATTCGATATCGCAACGAACCAAAGTACCTTCTTGAGCGATCGCAACAATAAACATCGTTCGTAGTGAGCGATTCATCGCTCAAAATAAGGATTATCAGGACTAAAGTTATTAATACAAACTTTAATTTATTTACACCTAGCTACTTAAGTGGGTGAATAATAAGGAAACAACTTGATAGAACTACGCGCGACCAGTTGTGATCAATAAATTAATATCACGACTAGTCGGTTTTTATCCTATAAAAAGATACTAATACCAGGTCTATAGGCATCAAAACATGAAATCCCTAACCTCTCGTATGCACGCCGTACAGTCACCGATTATTCCTGTGGTTGGGGAACTGATTAAAAATTCTCCTGGAACAATCTCTCTGGGACAAGGTGTAGTTTCTTACAACCCACCACCTGAAGCAATAGAGTTTTTGCCCAAATTTCTGGAGGAGCCAACTAATAATCTATACAAATCAGTTGAGGGAATTCCCCAATTACTGACAGCACTTGCAGAAAAATTGCAAGCCTTCAACGGCATTGAAATCAATGAGGAAAACTCCATCGTCGTGACAGCAGGGAGCAATATGGGATTTATGAATGCCATTCTTGCTATTACTAACCCAGGCGATGAAATTATTCTGAATACTCCTTATTATTTCAATCACGAAATGGCGATCGCAATGGCTGGTTGTCGTCCGGTGTTAGTGGCGACGGATGAAAATTACCAACTGCGTCCAGATGCGATCGCACAAGCAATTACTCCCAAAACACGGGCTGTGGTAACAATTTCACCGAATAATCCCACTGGAGTTGTGTATAATAAAGCAACATTGCACCAAGTAAATCAAATTTGTGGTACTCACAGCATTTACCACATCAGCGATGAAGCCTATGAATACTTTACCTATAACGGGGTAAAACACATTTCACCTGGTGCATTTGATAATAGTATCGAGTACACCATTTCTCTCTATAGCCTTTCCAAAGCATACGGTTTTGCCAGTTGGCGTATTGGCTACATGGTGATTCCCAAACACTTACTTGTAGCCATCAAAAAAGTCCAGGATACAATTTTGATTTGTCCACCAGTCATTTCTCAATATGCAGCTTTAGGAGCATTGCAGGCAAAAGAGGAGTATTTGCAGAGTAATATAGGAGCGCTTGCTCAAGTACGCCAACTAGTATTAGACTCCCTTAACCCGCTACAAGGCTTATGTAGTATTACCCCCGCCAATGGCGCTTTCTATTTTTTCCTCAAAGTTCATACCCAGATGGATGCTTTTGAATTAGTTAAAAGACTGATCCAGGAACATAAAGTAGCAGTCATTCCAGGTACAACCTTTGGCATGGATGATGGATGCTATCTACGCGTTGCTTATGGGGCGCTGCAAAAAGAGACGGCAAAAAAAGGTATAGAAAGATTAGTGCAAGGTTTGGAAACTATAGTTAGGAATTAGAAGTCATTCAATTTTGGATTTTATACCAATTTGAAAAAAGAATGCGACAAATAGACCATTTGTAGAGACGCGATGAATCGCGTCTTTACCCAAAGATGTGTTGCAATCATTAATTGAATGGTATTAGATTTTTTCTTCAAAAATCCAAGTTGCGCTGGAAGCGCACCAAAATCTAAAATTGGCAGAGTTAGAAGTTGATATTGTTGATATTAAATTGATGAGTGCGTTAGGCTGTGTTAGCGTACCTCGTCTGTAATCTAAAATATAAAATTCCACAGATGCCAATTATTAATAAGTTAATTGAAATTGAAACTGAGCCAAAAATAAATATTCATAATATTACTCCACAAATCCAAGATTTTATTGCCTCAACATCAATTAAAAATGGACAAGCTTTAGTATTTTCTCGACACACAACAACAGCATTAGCTATCAATGAAAATGAAGTCCGATTGTTAGAAGATATAAAAGTGTTCTTGCAAAAATTAGCACCTGAATCGGACAGCTATTTGCATAATGATTTGCATTTAAGAGATGTCCCGGAAGATGAACCGATTAATGCCCACTCTCATTTAATGGCAATGATGCTGACTACTAGTGAGATAATTCCCATTGTGGATGGTAAATTAGCTTTGGGAACCTGGCAATCTGTGTTGTTTTTTGAGTTGGATGGCCCGCGCAAAAGAACAGTATTTGTCCAAATTTCTGGTGAATAATGCAATTTCACCGCTAAAATCCTCCCAGAACAAACTAAATCTGAGAGAATTACGAACATGACCAACAATTGTATCAGTTGAATTTACTTACAACAATTAAAAACCCGAAAGAATGTTTTCAAGCATAACCTTCCTTTCCAGAAACCAGGACTTTCGTTGTGTCAAAAGCAGACGCAGTTATACCAATTTGGGATTTTAGATTTGGGATTTTAGATTAAACATCTTTACCAAAAGTCTGTTCCAGTAATGTCCAACATCCTATCTATCTCAATTTGGTATTAGTTATGAACAATAACGATAATTTTTTCTTGCGTAATACTTGGTACTATGCTTTGCCTAGCGATCAAATCAAGCCAGGTATGATGATCAGCCGCATTTTCTTGGGAGAACCAGTGCTGCTAGTCCGCAGCCAGGATGGGAAAGTCTCTGCTATGCGGGACATTTGCCCCCATCGTGGTGTGCCCTTGAGTTGTGGTAGATTCGATGGGCAGGAAGTGGAATGCTGTTATCACGGTTGGCGCTTTAACCCGGTTGGAAGTTGCACTGCAATTCCATCTCTTGTAGAAGAACAGCAGATTGATTTGAGTCGCTTCAATGTACAGTCTTATGAAATTCGCGAAGCCCAAGGAAATATTTGGATATATATGCCTGATCCAGATAACCCACAACCTCCTGCTTCTGAGATGGAAATTCCGGTAATTCCAGGGTTTGATGAGCGATCGCCCCAATTCGTAGAGATTGTGAAATTCCCCTGTTTTGTGGATCATGCAGTGGTAGGTCTGATGGATCCTGCTCATTCACCTTATGTTCATCGCGCTTGGTGGTGGCGAAATGAGCAACTACACGAGGAAGTGAAGCAATTTGATGCTTCGCCCTACGGCTTTACGATGCGACGACACCGATTACCAGAGAATGGGGGTCGATTATACTGGCTGATTGGCGGTGGTGTACCGGAAACGGAGATTTCTTTTCGTTTACCTGGCGTCAGAATAGAAGAAACCACCATTGGTAAGCATCGAGTCGTAAATTTAACAGCAGTTACACCCATTTCAGATACGGAAACTGAGGTAACTTTTGCTCTTTACTGGACACTTCCTTGGGTGGGATTTTTCAAACCACTGATGCATATACTAGCGCGGACTTTCCTTGACCAAGACCGAACGGTTGTGGAAAAACAGCAGATTGGTCTGAAATATAATCCTGTACTACGGTTGATTAAGGACTCAGATATGCAGGCGCAGTGGTACTACCAATTGAAGCGGGAGTATGCTCGGTCTGTCGCTGAAAAACGAGAATTTGTGAATCCTGTTAAGGGTCAGGTACTCCGCTGGCGTGCTTAAATTACTCCAAAGTGACATACTCCTACACTCAGTCCGAAGGACGAGTGTAGGCTTCCAAGAACTGGTTATCACCACCTTAACAATTTATCTCATCACTTCCGATCAAGCGGTAAGTGAGAGGCTTCTTGCTGTCTCAGCTAAATTCTGCAAATTCTCTTTGTCCGAATAGCATATTTCGGTCTACGGCTGACAAGATTTTATTATTGGTGCGTTGGCGCAGCCCGCCGTAGGCATCGCTATTTAAACAGCGACCAACTAACTGCGCCACATCTGCACGATTGATGCTACCAATAATCTGCGGATCTTCAGTCAAAACGCCATTACCCGTTGCTGGTTCTGACTTGAGTCCACCTGGGCGGATGATTGTATAGGTAAGTCCACTGGCAATTAAGTGTTGTTCAGCTTTGTCTTTCTCAACTAAAACTGTTCCCAGTGCTGCCAAAACTTGGGGTGACAGAGCAACAACACTATTGCCAGCGCCAATGGAAGATATGAGAATAAACTTTTGTACTCCAGCTTTAACTGCCGCATCTATAAGATTTCTATTACCAGGGTAATCTGCTCTTTCTCCGTCTGTCGGTAAACCGCCAATCGTACTGATAACGGTGTGAATAGGTTCATCTGTCAGGATTGCGCGTTCTACATCGTCAATATTCAAAGCATCTCCCACAACTGCTTGAATACCTGTTTTCTCTAGTTCAGCCGCAACTGCTGCTGTTCTCAAGAGTGCTTTGACCTTTAGCTGTTGCGCTGTCAGATATTGAGCAATTTCTCGACCAACACCGCGACTTGCTCCAGCCAGAAAAATATAAGATGCACTTGTCATAATGAATTTAACTACTTACGCTCCAAGGATTTTATCAGAGGATTGGTAGTACTTAATAATTCCTCAAGCAACTGAGATCCTTTGGGTTGGTGGCGAATATAATACCCATTCAATTAATGATTGCAACACATCATTGGGTAAAGACGCGATGAATCGCGTCTCTACAAATGGTCTATTTGTCGCATTCTTTTTTCAAATTGGTATAAGCTTAACCGACAAGTACTGCCATTTGCCTAAGAGCATCCTTACGCTACTTTCTAGGCGTTTATCTTTTATTTAGTAGACTGTGACGGAAGTTTACCTACTTTTAACAAGTTGCTCAAGTAGGGGCAATTCATGAATTGCCCCTACTTGTCTGTGCTGTACTAACCACAAGCTTTGAGCTAGTTCAATTTACTATATATTTGCTTGCTGGCGTTGATATAGTGACCAGTACAAACCCTTTTGTTGCAACAACTGTGCGTGAGTACCACGCTCGGCAATCACACCTTGCTCTAACACCAAAATCAAATCAGCACGTTTGAGGGGAGCAAAGCGGTGAGCAATCAGAAACACGGTACGATTAGCGGAAATTTTTTGCAGGTTTTGCAGTACTTGTTGTTCAGTTTCACTATCCAAAGCGCTGGTAGCTTCATCCAAAACCAAAATTGGCGCTTGGGAAAGAAATAACCTTGCTAGAGCAATACGTTGTCTCTGTCCACCAGATAAAGCTGTACCGCGTTCACCAACATTGGTTTCGTAACCGTATGGTAATTGACTGATGAAGTCGTGTGCTACTGCTAGTCTTGCCGCCTCTACTACTTGCTCTGCGGTAATGTCGGGACTACCGAGAGTGATATTTTCCAAAATGGAACCGTTGAATAAAAAGTCTTCTTGAAGAACTACACTAACTTGTTGCCGCAGTGAGGCTAAATCGGCACTTTTTATATCAAAACCATCAATAAGGATGCGCCCTGATTCAATTTGATAGAGGCGTTGCAATAGTTTAGACAGGGTACTTTTCCCAGAACCGCTACGTCCGACAATGCCGACAAATTGCCCTGGTTCGGCATTGAAAGAGATTCCCCGCAGAATGGCTTCAAAGTTTGGCCGATAGCGGAAAAATACTTGCTCAAAAGTGACTTGTCCTTTCAGGGGTGGTAAAACTAGACCAGTTCCCAGTTCTGCTTCTGGGGAGACGTTGAGAATATCACCAATTCGATCTACAGAAAGTAGCACTTGTTGAAGGTTTTGCCACAACTGTACTAAGCGCAAAAGTGGGCCTGTGACTCTACCAGACAGCATTTGGAATGCAACTAGCTGCCCGATTGTGAGCTTTTGTTCAATGACTAATTTGGCTCCAAACCAAAGAATCAGCATGGTGGACAAATTAGTGAGAAAGTCACCAATATTACTGCTGATATTGGAGGTGGTAGAGGCTTTAAAACCTGTGCGAATGAAGCGAGCAAATAAGCCTTCCCAGCGATCGCGGGCTACTGGTTCTGCTGCATGGGCTTTAACGGAGTGAATTCCGGTGATTGTCTCTACTAGAAACGATTGACTATCGGCAGAACGGTTGAAAGTTTCGTTTAGCCAGTTACGCAGAATTGGTGTTGCAACTATCGTTAATGTGGCAAATAGCGGCAGTACTGCTAAAGCTACAAAGGTGAGTGGGACGTTATAGTAAAACATCAATGCCAGGTATACCACAGCAAAGATGCTATCTAGAATTACAGTTAATGCTGTACCTGTGAGAAACTGACGAATTTGTTCGAGTTCTTGGACTCGTGCTACTGTATCTCCGACACGCCGCGACTCAAAATAAGCTAGTGGCAGACGCATCAGATGGCGAAATAGCTGTGCTGATAAACTCAAATCCAGACGACGAGCTGTATGGGTAAAGATGAATAAGCGGAGAATGCCAAGTATGGACTCAAATATGGCTACGCATAAAAGTGCGATCGCCATGACATCGAGAGTCGGCAAACTCCCTTGCACCATCACTTTATCAATGACAACTTGTGTAATTAGCGGTGTTGTTAACCCCAAAAGCTGCAAGGTAAAAGATGCCAACAATACTTCTGTTAGCAATCCCTTATACTTCCAAACTGCTGGGGTGAACCAACTCAGGTTAAATGTTTCTTGCTTAGAGATGAGTTCTACTTGCCACAATTGTCCATCCCAAGATGCCTCAACTATGGACTGCGGCAAAGTTTCACAAGTCCGTTCGGGATTTAAAGGATTAGCGATAATTAAGCGATCGCCTTTCACTCCATAAGCTACCACCCAGGATGGACTCTGGGGTGAGTCAGAATTCCACAGTAATAAAGCTGGAAATGACAGCTGTCGCAACTCACCCCAACTCACTTGTAAGCGCCGCAACACTAACCCTAATTTTTCTCCTGCTTCCACAACCTGTTTTGGGCGTTGTCCTCTGAGTTGACGCTGCACCCATTCCAGTTGCACAGAATTTTCTAACTGTTGCGCCACCATTGTTAAACAAGCAGCAGCGGTGTTCCAGCTAGCAACAAACGGATAATTTGAGACGATTAAATTAGCGGCTGGAAGTCCTCTTTGGGGTTGGAGGCTGTGGGGACTGGAAGTCCCTTCTAAGGCTGGCGCTAGTGAAGGAGTGGAAGAGAAGGAAAATGTCTCTCTCTCTCCCTCCATGTCCACTGGTAACACTTGCCAGAATTCCTGAATTTGGGGGTTAGAAAATTTCGTCCACAGCGCAGTATCCCAACACACTACTACCACTTCTTTACTGGCAGCTACAGCTTTAAAATCCGCAGACAGCTTTTGTAAATCACCAAACCAATCCCCCGCATCTAGGGCGGCTAAAGGTTTGCCGACGCCTTCTTCTCGCAAGCGGACTTTTCCAGCCACAATTAAGAATTGATAACCACCGACATCGTTTGACCAGATTTTTTCTCCAAGACGATATTGACGGGTTTGGCACTCATTTTCTAATTGGGACTGTTGTTCGGGAGTCAGCCAACATAGGGGTGGCTGATTCCAAGGCAAAGAAGCTAGCACTTTTAATCGTAAAGATTCATTATCCAGAATTTTTAACTCACTTGTAACTTGACTGTCAGTTTTTGAATTTTCTCTGCTAGCCATTTTTCAAATAACTCATTTTGTAGTGCTTGCTTTAGTTGAGTATCTTCTAAAGACGCTGGCAGAAATTGTTCTACTCGAAACAAACCATAAGGTCCTTCTCCTTGGGGAGAGTCTTTGCCAACGATTTCTATTGGTCCTACTAATTGTCCAGGACTCGCCACATCAATAGCTGCGCGTAATATATCTGGCATACTTCCTCGGCTGACTATTCCCATCATGCCGTTCACAATTCGGTCATCTGAAAGTGAATACTCTTTAGCTAGTTGCTCAAAACTACCTCCTTCTTCAATTTGCGTGTGTAGTTCGTCTGCCAATTCTCGATTATCAACAACAATCCTAGAAAGTACTACCCGATCCAAAAAAATCTTGCGCTCAATAAAATATTCTTGGAGTTTTGTTTCCGTCACTACAGCTTTCAGCTTTTCTAGCTTGTAACCAAAAGTAACCGATGTGTGAAAGGTAGCGTAATCTGTGTTGTTGGTCTGCAACCATTCTTGAAAACTTTGGGGATCAGTCAGTTGATTTTTGAGCCTAAAGTCAATAATTGACTGTTCAGTTATTGCAGTGCCAATTTCAATATCGTCTCGTGTTCGGATTTCTGACTCAATTACGTACTGACGGAGAATATCCCCAATGAACTGTCCCAATTTTCCAGAGGCTTGCAGATACTTTACTGCTTCCTCAATAGAAATTATTTGGTCATTAATTGTCAAAAATGATAAAGATTCCATGAACTAATTATGTGAAAATGGTTAAACACTTATAGGACTTTTAAATCATATAGAAATCATCTGGTTGTTGATTGATAAATATGATAAAGATTCCATGAACTAATTACATCTGGATGGTCAAAAAATTATATAGCTAGTAAATAATATAATTTCCCCCGATCACTTTTACAGTCTAGCGGGGACAAAACAGGATTGAAAATGTCAACAGTAGGACAGAGTATTCAGGAGTGCTGAGTGCTGTACATGGTTAGCAGGGCGTTGAGCCAGTGCTAAGTTGGGAATTTAACTTCTATGACTCGAAACTGGGAACTCAGAACTGTTTTCCCCAATGCCCCACCACCTAAACGAGTAATTGTTTATTCTTGCTGGTCTACTTAATGAAACTTATCCATGTCCAAGCAAGTAGCATAGCCGCGATCGCACCGATTAAT
The DNA here is from genome assembly GCF_051172895.1 of Nostoc sp. CALU 1950. NCBI lineage: Bacteria > Bacillati > Cyanobacteriota > Cyanophyceae > Nostocales > Nostocaceae > Nostoc > Nostoc sp. CALU 1950. The sequence continues at coordinate 13,149 of NZ_JBDNJQ010000099.1, forward strand.
GTATTAAAAATATTTACTACTTCATTAGTCAGCCAAGTATACTTAGATTGCAGTGTTGCCCCAATTACACTTTCTAAGTTGGTGGCAATAAATGCTGCCAGTACACACCAAGCGACTCCTAATAGATCAATTAAACCAACTCCCCAACCAATAAATGCGATCGCTACAGAAGCCACAATCCCAGCTAGAGTTCCTTCCAAGCTTATCGCTCCTTCTGTACCTCGTGGCACTGGTTGGAGTGTGGTAATCAAAAAAGTACTTTTACCATAAGCTTTACCAACTTCGCTGGCGGTGGTATCAGCCAGTTTGGTACTGAAACTCGCTACATAACCTAACAATAATAGGGACTGGGGATTAGAGATTAGGGACTGGGAAGTAGGTACGAGGAATCCTGAGTTTATCAACCCTACTCCCAAGGCACACAGCGCCCCAGTCAAAGCCGAACCCCAAACATTTTCTGGGCCTCTTGCCCCAGAACGCTTTTCGGCAATTCCTTCTGCCTCCTTCTGCGCCATACCGATGCGGGTAACGCCAGAACCAACCAAAAAATAGAACATTACTACTGCATATCCTTGCCAGCCTAGAGTTACCCAAATTAAGATAGCCAGGAACCAGGCATGGAATAATCCAGCAGGGGTAAGTAGCTTTTTCGGAGCAATCCAAGCTACACCCAATAAAATTGTGTTTAATACAACTGCTACCAACCAGGGATTAACAGAATCAATTAAGGATGACATCAGCAATTAATCATGAGTAATTTTGTCTGAATATCAACAGAATAACGAATTTGTGATGCTTCGTGCTTAATTTCTGAAACCTCTCTAGCTAAAGTAATATGTTTGTATTATTAACTAAATTGTGTAGGCATCGCGCTGAAAGCTGAGTTTAAAACTACAAACAATGTCTTAGATATACACTGCAATATTGAATCAAGAACGTGGATTCAACGAAATGCAAAACTTCTGTTTCGTTGCGTGGACTATTCGGGTGCGTTACCCACCTAAAGTATTTTCATCGGGTGCGTAAAATTCCCAACACACCTTATGAAAGTGGTAAGTTATTAAATAGACTGTTCCTAAGCATCTGCCTATGCAAACCTCAATTATTATAGCTGCACAAGACAAAGCAGTTACCTAAAAAATTAAGTGTAAATTATCTAAATTATGTAGGTAAAGTGCGAAGTCAGTAGCCGCAGAGTGCAGCAGTTGAAAGTTATAAGGATAAAGAATATAAGTTAATGTCAATTAAAACTGTGTTCAAGTTGACCACAATCAAGATTTAACAGCATAAATTGTAGATAGTATCAACTACAAATCTTTTCCACACAAGCTATGAGCCAAACTTTATTCCATCTAGCTTTCCCTGTAACTAGTATTGCTCAAACAAAAGCATATTATGTAGATGGCTTGGGCTGCATTCCTGGTCGTGAAAACCACCATGCCCTGATTCTCAATCTATACGGTCATCAATTAGTTGCTCATGTCACCAAAGAACCTTTGACACCGCAACAAACTATCTATCCCAGACACTTTGGGCTAATTTTTACCCAAGAACGTGACTGGCAAGACTTACTAGAAAGAGCAGAACAACAACAGCTACTTTTTCGTGAAGAAACTAAAAATCGCTTTGTTGGTTCTCCTCTTGAGCATCGAACTTTCTTTTTAGAAGATCCTTTTTATAATCTCATGGAGTTCAAGTATTATCGTCACCCAGAGGCGATTTTTGGGAGTTACGAACATACACAGATTGGGGATAGGACTTAAGAAATTCGTAATTTGTAATTCGTAATTCGTAATTCTTAATTTAAAGATGAATAAATCCAGCGTGGCGATTATTCTAGCTACTGACTGGATTTTTTCTTCAGCAAGGGCAACTTAATATCTTCTGTTAAAGCTGCTTGCACTACTGCTAAACTTCTCGTGTCTGTCAGCATCCAAGGGTGTAGAGCAACTGGTACTATGACTGCACTTCCTACGGACATTTGTGAACTATTTGCTGGGACAATCATCAAATCATAAGGTGTCCAGATAGATGTAAAATCTAGCTGCCCCAATATTACAGCATCAGAATTTAAATCCTTGAGAAAAATGCTGTCGGGACGCATTTGTAGGCAACCAGGACGCCTGGAACCATAAGCAACGACAGTTCCATAATGGGGTGAAGAGATGGTGATAAACCGCTGCACGCGGTTAATTCCTCCTAGTCGCTGTACATAGTAACGGCTGACAATTCCTCCCATACTGAAGCCTACTAAATCTAGGCGTTGTTCTGATGCAAAGGTAGCTGTAACATAATCGGCTACCTGCTTTGCCAATTCATCAAGACCCACATCACCATTATTAGGAAGCAGATTTAGGCTATATACAGACCAACCCCGTTGTATGAGGTATGCCCTCATTTTATGGAAAACTGCCTCTGTATCGTCAATCCCGTGTATTAACAAAACGGGATTGCGCTGCTGATTTTCAGTGTTCATTTACAAAATCTGGCTGAATTAAGGGGTGTATTTCACTTTCGTAGATACATACTGCTCTACAAACTGAAGCTATGGTTTTTCGGATTCTTTAAAAGATATTTTTGCAAAACTGAAATGCATTCAAAAATAATTTGTATAAAATTTAACTAATTAAGCTCACCATGTGCCAATAGGCTATGACAGTCCTCCCACTGGTTGAGAGTAAACTGCTCGTTTAAATTCAAGAAGTATTTACTAAACAAATAAATGTTAATTTTTGTAAAGCTTGCTTTCAGAATCTTGCTCTTAGTTACAGTAAAATTTAATAATTAGTTCTCGGTGTATGCAGGTTGCAAATGCTTGTAAGAGAACATTTGTCCTGTAGTTTTACTACAATGTTAATTAAGCACAAACCTATAAGGGTTGTCACCAAAACGGGGTGACGCAAAGTAGAAAATGTAACATTTTGTCGTAATTTTTAACAATTACGGTCGAGTTCCAACTATAACAGGCAGGAGTAATTGTAGTGGATTTTATCAAAAAGTTAATTTCGGGTATTTTGGGTTTCATTACCGGACTTTTACCAGGGAAGAAGAAAAGCAACGGCTACTTCTTAGAATTGGACGAAGCCAAAGATGCTGCCAAAGATGCTGCTAAAGAGGTAGCATCGAACGCGAAAAAAGTAGCAGAGACAGTAGCATCGAATGCTAAGAAAGTAACGGCAACAATTGCATCTGAAGCACCAAGTCCATCCAAGTCAGATTCATTGAACGGAACAAAAACCGCTGCAAGTAAGGGTAAGGCAAAATCAGCTAAAAATCCCAAACCAGCTGATGTTCAACTAGTCCAAACTGCTGAGGGCCTTAAAGTTGAACCTGGCAAAAATGCAAAAGCCGCAGCAGCCAAAGTAATCAAAGAGCAGCCAACTGAAACAACCTTTGCGCCAAAATATCTTGCTCCTTCGACTACAAGCTCTAATGGTCGTCGGCGTCCAGGGGCGAATATGAGTGCTTATTTAGAGATGGCACGTCAGGTCAAAACACCTAAATAATTGATAGAGACCGTAAGCTTACGGTCTCTGTAGATTATAAGGTTAAGATAACTTTGTCAGTTGTAGATGGAGAACTCTCCAATTTAGGAGCGATCGCTTAATTTTCTCCACTACAACTGCATCTTTTAGAGTCGGTTTCTTTGCATAACTAATTGGCATCTTTAAGCAACACCAGTCCACTATATAGCTGAAAAGCTGAGTCCCAATTAGTCTGTTTTCTACGCAACAAATGAATGTGAGACTTGATATGACTCAGCATTTCTGTTTGATCTAATGTTGTATCTGCAAAGGACGTGAAATCTGACCAAATTTTGGCGTCAGGTAGTTGCTGGTCAATCCAACTCGATAAACTATTCCAATTAATTCTGATTGTATTTTGGCTAGCTTGGGGAATGATTTCTAAACCTTGCTGAAATTCATAGCCGTTATCATCAAGTCGGAGAATGCAACGTCTACCAGGGAGGTGTAAATCACAAAACTGGGCATAGTCTTGTGTTTGAGTTTTCCGTTCCAGTTTACCGCGCACATCTCGATCTACCACTTCCTCGAAAATGGGCAATAGTCCTACAACTCTTGCTGTGACTTCTGACCAATCAAAAGTGAGAGAACCGAGTTGATTTGCCTCATTGCGGCAAACAACAGTAGCTTGTGGGGTACATTCTTGAAAATATTTGACTTGATAAACTTGAATTTGTTGAATTTGAGCTATCGTTGCCCAAAAGCAAGGAATACCAGCTTGCTGTAACTGTTTGCCGTAAAATTTTAGTTCTCCCACTTGTCCAGTGCGGTACAACCTCCAGCCACGACTTGGTAATAATAGCCGTGCAGTGTAGGGATCTAGTTGCATAATCTGAGCGAATTTCCGAGATGCTTCTGCTTTCATCTCGTTACTGAGTGGCTCTAAGACTAGTACGCCAAGTTCAGTATTATTTGGTTCAGATTTTGCTTGGGAAATGGCTCTTTGTCTTTCTTCTAACTCCATTTCTTGTAGTCGTCGCAAAGCTTCGCGTGCGAGCGTTACTATTTTGGCATTCCTTGTATCTCGCAGCAGTTGCCGATAAACGTTGTCCGCATCCTGGCGCTTTCCAGATACTTCATGCAGCCGGCCGAGATAATATTGTACCCAAGGATGTTCTGGCGATTCTACTAGCAGCTGTTTGAGTAATTTAGCAGCTGTTTGATAATCTTTATGCTCAAAGGCGATCGCAACTTGCTCAATCATCACTTTAAATAAACAGTGGAGTGATGTCTCATGCAAAATTATTTTTGCGTGAGCTATACATCATTTATACTTCACAAGCTGCGGTAATCAAGGATAATGCTACTACTGGGGCCGTAACTGCTCTCAGAATGCGGCGACCAAGAGAAACAGGTTGAAATCCAGATGCGATCGCATTTTCAATTTCTTGTGTTGTCCATCCTCCCTCTGGGCCGGTAGCAATGACAATTTTTTCTTGTCCTATGTCATTTGTCATTTGTCCTTTGTGCTGTAAGCAATCTTTTAAGTGGGGAAACTCACCACGCGCTACACAGATATATTGTTGGCTATTTGCAAATGATGAATGACCAATGACTAATGACAAACCTGTGTTAAAAGCAACAGGCTCTAAAATTATCGGCACAAAAGAGCGCTCTGATTGCTCGGCGGCTTCCGCAGCGATGCGCCGCCAACGTTCGAGCTTTTGAGGACTAGGATGAAGTAAAGTGCGATCGCTCAATATTGGTGCAATACAAGCTACTCCCAACTCTGTACTACACCGCACCACTTCATCAAATCCATTGCCTTTAGGCAACGCCACCATCAGCGTAATCGATATAGGTAATTCAGTTTCTACTAAAAGTGGTTCTAAAACCTGTGCTTCTTCCCCTACTAGCTGCGCTAACCACGATTTTCCTTTACCATCCATTGCGATAAAGCGATCGCCTTCACGCAAACGCAGCACACGGGCCAAATAATGTTGCTGTTCTTTTGTGAGCAAAATTTGCCCTTGTTGGAGTTGGGAAGGTGCGATCGCAATTCTTTGCAGTTGAGACATTTTTTTTAATAAATTATTGCCCTGCTGTAGACATCTGCTGTCTAACCCAGGTACGGAAAGCACGAGTTGCTGCTATTTGTCCAACTTTCTTGCTTTCTTGGATAAATCGGGGAATCTCTGTCACCAACACAGGCGCAAAAGTTGGACTGCGATCGCTTTCCGAATATTGCCCACTGTTAAGGGCGTAAATTCTCAAGACATTTCCGTTATACCGCCAAAATTCTGGGACTCCCATTGAAGCATAAAGGCTTAACTTGTCTATTTTGGGTCTAGAATATTCCACTTCTAGTACTATGTCTGGTGGTGGATCTGTATTCAAGTCAATATTTTCTTTGTTGCGGACTAACAATTCATTTTGGATATAGTAACTACTGTCCGGTTCGCCTCCTTGCTCCAAATCATCCCGCGTCATAGTCAACGAGCCAGCACTTTTGACTTCTAAACCAAATTCTTCACACAGCACAAGAACAAAACCTTCAATTAAACGGTTTGAATTCTCGTGTGGCATCAACGGGGTCATAATTTCTACTATTCCGTTGTCATAAGCTAGCCTTTTATTTCGCTCAGATCCCATATCTGCCAGCATAGCTTTGAATGTCTGCCAGCTGATGTTTTGCAGCACATCCCTAGTTTCTGCAAATTTTGCTGTCGTTACCATAGTTCAGTCTTCCTGTGGATGTGTTACCTAAACTGTATTAGGATTTACGCGAGAAAGACACAGATGGATTTATCTGTGTCTTTCTGTAGTTATCTTAAACTTTTCGGCTTACGAAAGATTCTGGAAGTAAGCCTCTAGCGCTTCAGTAACCAACTGAGTCATCGGTTTACCTTGGCTTTCTGCTACTTCCTTCAACTTGCTATAAACCTCTTCTTTTAAATTTACCCGATGGCGCGATTTGTTTGCACCATTGGCTGTTTGGGGTTCATAGCTAGCAGCAAATTCGCGGATGGCATCAAAACCAACGCGATCGCAAAAATCACCGAAGCTTTCCTTAGATTTCCGAAATTTCTTAAAGTAAACAAAAATCGGCTCTAAGAAGCTTTCTAAGTCATTATGGTGCAGCTTTTCTGTGTAAGTTTGTGCTAGTCGAGTCTGATTTGGCGAACCCCCTAACCATAATTGGTAAGATTCTGGAGCGCTACCAACAAAGGCCAATTCAGCCAAGTAAGGACGAGCACACCCATTGGGGCATCCTGTCATCCTTACCACAAAATGTTCTTTTTGTAAACCTAATTTATCTAACAGAGCGCGAATCCGCTCCAAAATACCTGGTATTGCCCGTTCTGATTCCGTGATTGCCAAGCCGCAAGTAGGCAAAGCCGGACAAGCCATTGCATACCGCACCAAAGGTTCGATTTTATTGGGTTCGTCTCCGACACCGTAACGGCTAAGAATATCTTGAATAGCTTGCTTGCTATCTGGTTCAATATCGTAAAAAATCAGGTTTTGGTTGGATGTGAGGCGGATGGGTAAGTTGAACTGTTCGACAATTTCCCGCAAGGCGGTTTTCAGTTGAAACGAACCTTCATCCTTGACTCGACCATTTTCAATGGAAATTCCTAAGAATAGCTTGCCATCACCTTGTTCATTCCAGCCGAGGAAGTCGTAAAATTTAAACTCTGGCAGTGGTTTGAAGGCTTCAATTGATTTACCAAAATATTCTTCAACTTGGGTACGGAATTTCTCTACACCCCAATCGTTGATTAGATATTTTAGTCTGGCATGACGACGGTCGGTGCGATCGCCATAATCTCTCTGGGTAGCAACAATCGCTTTCACAATGTCGTAAACGTCATCCTTCGCCACATAACCGATGGGGTCTGCTAACCTAGCGAAAGTTTCTTCTTTACCGTGGGTTCTACCTAAACCACCACCAGCAAAAATATTAAATCCTTCTAACTGTTTCTTTTTATTGGTAATCACTACCAACGTCAGGTCTTGGGAATACAAATCAACCGAATTATCCCCTGGCACCGTTACGCAAATTTTAAACTTGCGGGGCATATAGTACGTGCCATAAATCGGTTCTTCGTTGTCATGGATAATTGTGCCATTCCCATTGCGCTGTCGCGCGGCCTTCACCTCTGGGTCTTCTTCAGCACTAATTGCTTTTTCCCCATCTAGCCAAATCTCGTAATAAGCGCCCGTTTGTGGTGACAGCAAGTCAGCAATATTCTGGGCATACTCCCAAGCATACTGATAGTCTGGGCGATTCTTAAAGGGGGCTGGTGGTGCCATCACATTGCGGTTGATGTCGCCGCAAGCTCCTAAAGTCGAACCCAGGTTGTTGACAATGGTGGCAATTGCTGACTTTAGATTCTTCTTTAAAATTCCATGCAGTTGGAAACCTTGACGGGTAGTGGCTCGTAACGTATGGTTGCCATACTCATCAGCTATTTTATCTAAAGCCAGATATAGCTCTGGCGGTACTAAACCACCCGGATTTTTTGTCCGCAGCATAAACTGGTAATCTTTTTCCTGTCCCTTGGTGCGGTTGTCGCGGTTATCCTGCTGGTAAGAACCATGAAACTTCAAAAGCTGCACCGCATTTTCGGTAAAATGGGTAGTATCTTGAAGGATCTCAGTTGCTACAGGTTCACGCAAAAAATTACTATTTTCCTTGATTCCTTCTACTTTGGAAGGCTTACGGCTAGCGATGGGGGAAGGAGCAGATTTAACCATTAGACTTGTATAGGATTCTCAATAAAGCATTATGTAGACGCCGAATCAGCACCCTTCGGCTACTTGATCCCCGGTAATCCGGCCGGAATAATGAGGAATATTCTAATTTTACCACGGCAAAAGCTGGCTTTGTCAGTAATGTAACACTTAACAAAACCAGCTTTTTGGAGTAGTGAGTTTTGAGTGCTGAGTCCTGAGTACTTAAATAAAGTATAGAGTGACTGAGGACTCAATAATCTTTTATTTGAAGCGATAGCCAATACCACCATTAATGCTAACAGCAGAAGCATCGCTATTTTGGTAAGCACCAATTCCGACTTTGGCATTAGTGTAGACGAGGAAATTGTTAGCAACTTCCGATTCAACACCAGCACCTACCACTACTGAATCTTTGTTACCTATAGGAGTTGGTGAGCCATCTTTCTCTACAAAAGAATAACCACCGGTTAAATAGGCGTTAGTTCTATTAGCGATGGGTACATCCACAGAAAGTTCTGGGATAATGGCACTTGTTTTATCACTCCAGAGGACATTACCGCGTGCAGAAAATGGCGTAGTTCCTAATTTCACACGACCTGTGACATTACCACCAAATGTGGCATCATCATTGATACCTTGTCCGCCACTGGTAACGCCAGCTGCAACACCAGCACCAACATAACTAGCATCAGTACCCTTTTTGGTTTCAGCAGAAGCTTGACCAGCTGATAGAACAAAAGGAGCAACTATTAAGGAAGACAATGCAGAAATTGTCAAGAAAGACTTGAGTAAGCGTTTCATAATTTTCACCAAAATTTGTATTTTTTACTTATATATTCAAGGTCGAAAATCATGCGAGAATGTTCCAAATGATTCTCAAATTTTCTTAAATGACTGTTGTTATTGATGCATAACGCTTACAGGTTAACTAATCCTGAAATTTATAAATAAGTTGTTATAATTACATTTAAATGTATTTTCATCCTGCTTCTTTATCTCCAGATAGACGCTTTTGAAACTGTCACAATATTTGGAACTAAAACTAAGTTGGGACATGGCAAATAAAATATTCGATTAACATTTTTTTTGCCAAGCTTTTCATAATCTGTGAAAAAGTAGGCTGTAGCATCTGTTGCAACAAGCTATAGAGGGAATCTATAAAGTTAATTTTGAGCAATTCTTGTGGAGATTGAATAATGCTAACCGCTGCAAAAACGTTGTCTGGTTTGATGGGTTTATGTGTCGGTGATGCGTTGGGTGTGCCGGTGGAGTTTACTAGCCGTGCTGAACGAGTAAAATCTCCAGTGACAACGATGTTGGGTTATGGCACATGGAATCAACCACCAGGAACTTGGTCAGATGACAGTTCCTTAAGCTTTTGCTTGGCGGAATGCCTTTGTAGAGGGTATTCGTTGGATGCCATAGCCAATTCCTTCTGGCGCTGGTACAAGGAGGCTTACTGGACTCCCCGTGGCGATGTCTTTGATATTGGTCAAACTACCCACACAGCAATTATGCGCTTGAAACAGGGAGTTGTTCCCCATCAAGCGGGTGGGAAGGTTGAAAATAGTAATGGCAATGGTTCGTTGATGAGAATCTTGCCGATGGCTTATTGTCACAGAAACTTGACTTTAGGCGAATTGCTGGCACGGGTGCATGATGTTTCGGCGATTACTCATGCTCATGCGCGATCGCAAATGGCCTGTGGCATTTATATTAGTATTGCAGTGGCGCTCTTGGAAGGGGCTGACCTTCAAACAGCTTATTTACAAGGATTGCAAGACATCCAAACAATTTATTCTGTCCGAGAATTTTTATTAGAGAAGCCGCATTTTGGCAGAGTTTTCAGTGGTGAGATTGCCAAGGTACCAGTAGAAGAGATTAATTCTGGTGGCTATGTGATTGATACCTTAGAGTCATCCTTATGGTGCTTGTTAAATAGCTCATCTTATTCTGAAGCAGTGCTGAAAGCTGTCAACTTAGGCGGAGATACAGATACTACCGCTGCCGTCACCGGTGGGTTAGCGGGTATTTACTACGGCGTGGAAAATATTCCCAAACAATGGATGAACCAAATTGCTCGTAGACAGGACATTATCTACTTGGCAGAACGTTTTGCAAGGGCTGTCTACAGCTAGTACCGCTGCGCGGAAGTCAAAAGTCAAAAGTCAAAATTAATACAGCATAAGCGTTTCATTGATTTTGTTGAATAGGCGGTTTGCCTCCGCCGTGCTGTACTAGTTTGATTTGAAGCAGCTGTTGATGCTTAGAGTTAGTAGTTGAGAGTGAGGAGTTATGAAAATTCTAACTCCTCACTCTTTACTTTTAACTTGCTGAGAAATCCACTGCAAGTAGGCTTGAGAACCGGCAACAATTGGTAAAGCAATAATTTCTGGCACTTCATAGGAGTGCAGTTCCTTAATTCTGGCCTCCATTGCAGGAAATTGTGCCAAATCAGTTTTAATCAATAATTGCCATTCTTGCTCTTTATGCAGTTCCCCTTGCCATCTGTAAATTGAGTGGATTGGTAACAGACTCACACAAGCAGCGAGTTTAGCTTCCACAAGGGCATTTGCAATTGCTTCTGCCTCCTGCATGTTGCCAGCTGTCACCAATACCACACCATAGCCAGCAGGTGTCTCCATGACCTCTAAAGCGTTGCAGACAAAGAATAGACCTGACCATCAATCAACAATCGCGTAATGCCCTTGGCTTCCAAATGAGTACGAGCCTTATGGAGCATTTTACTATCGGGAACTTTAATCACGCGATCGCGCTTCGTAGAAAAACGCTTGGCGACGCGATGATTATCAAACACTGGTAGAGTTCTTTGCTGGGTTTCCAGGCTGGGAATTTGCCCCAAATCACCAAAGTCCTTGAGAGGTCTGGTAATTAATTCTGAGGAACGGTCAATTACCAAATAGCAAGTTTTCGGCAAATTGGCTATCGACAAAGGTAAAACTTGAACTGATGCTTCACCTGGTCTTCTTTTTGTGACTAAAGGTCTGTCATCATCCAGGTCATCGTCATCAAAGTCTTCTTCCTCAAAGTCATCATCTTCTAAATCATCATCTTCTAAATCATCCAAATCCTCTGATTCGTCGAGCAAATCATCGCCCAGCATGTGCGCGATGACGGCCGCTCCTGGATGTTCATTCTTGAGGGGTGGGATGGGGATGCTGACTATTTCCGGCGGCTTTGGCTCTGGAGTTTCTAATTTCTCTGTGACTCGGAGTTTGGGTTTTTCCGCCGCCGAGGGGCGTCGCCGCACCCGTCTACTAGCAGCGAGTGATTCCGCCGTTTCCTCTGAGTAAAGTTGCTCCTCTACATGAATTACCCGACGTGGCTGTGGTTCAACCTTCGGTACTTCCACAGGGTGGCTCTCGATGGGTGGAACTTCTATTTCCGGCTCTGGTTGACTCAGCAGTGGTAACTGCTCGTAGCTTACCTGTGCCCTTCCCTCAGGAGTTCTCGCAGCCCGCTTTAGGGAGACTAAGTATTCATACTCGTCTTCTGGCAAAGTGCTTTTGAGCAGGCGACTAATTGTCGAGTTACTCACACCATAGCGGTCTGCCAAAGTTGAGGTTGTTTCGGCAGTCTCTCGATATAATTTAAGAATTTCTTGTTTGTCAGAGTCTGTTAGTTTTCTCACGGTAGATACCAAAAATCTTTACTAAGCTCGTTTACGTCCGCTGGTACGCCGCGTTCGTCTTAGTGATGCGTCATATTCTAAGACAGCGCCCAGTCCAAATAACACTCCACTAAACACCCAAAACACTTCTAAGATTTCCCCACTTTGATAATTGGGGTCTTGGGCGTATTTAAACCACATATCTGCAATGTAAAGCGAAAATGCCGCCGCTGCAATCATTCGCCAAGACTGGGAAACTCTTCCCCCCCAAAAGGCTAGCAACAGAGTGGTAGCAATAATTAACAAAACCACATCGCTAACTACGTAAAACCAATTCAAAATAGCGACTAGCAGTTCTGAGGGTGTTCCCTGTTGCATAGAAATCCACCATGCCAACAAACTACCGAACATTGCAATTGCTAACACAATTAGCCACTGCCATTTTTCCAGATTGATTCGCCTGGAAGCCACAGCTAAAATCATGCCTGCGCCAAGTAATAGATAACTAAGTACAAAAAATATATCGCCTAAAGACACATCCGGTTCATCTTTTAAAATTATTTCGGTATATCCGAAAAATATTCCCCCAACGAAATAGGAAAGCATACCTAAGCCAATTAAGAGCCAAACATTCCGGCCACTGACGATTTGCGGACTCAGCCAGTTCCTCAAGCATAAGATACTGGCACCCAAATAAGCGAAAGCTTCAAAAATATTTGTGCCAATCACATACCACTCGGCTCGGCTTTCTATGCCATCCGCTCCGGGAACTTTGGCACTAAACAATAAAAAGTATAGCAGCGCCAGTACGGCCCAGCCAATATTAGCTAAGACAATGTTCTGAGTGGTGAAAATTGATTTAGAAAGGAACGAATTCTCGTAAGAGTTATTCATAGGACTTGACTATGTAGATGCACTCTGGCAGTATTTTGAGTTAAATGACTGTATATCTAGCAGTGTGTCTATTAGGTAATACACAATCTGACACCAAAAGCAAGTGCCAGCGGCAGGAATTTTGTGAAAAAATTTCCATGCTACTGCCATAGTTTACCCAGAGGCGATTGATTCAGCCAACTGAGAAACAGCGATCGCTCGGCTTCTGGCATATCTTCTAGCTTATAAATCACTTGTTTGGTAAAATTAGCATTGCCAAAATAGGCCTTCCCTAATCGATGCAGTTCTTGTAATAGGATAACTACATGATTTTCTTGCCAATCAGGTATTTTGGCTGCCGGCAAAGGATTAGTAGATACCAAATATTTAACCGCTTCTAGGGAGGATGCTTGGGGAAATTGTTTCTGCTTGAACACCTCCGCAATATCTTTTTCAAATAATGCAGCTTGCCTAGCACCTAAAAACTCTTCAATGTCGATAGAAACACCCTGCAACAGCAAAATACCGGCTTGGACTAAAATCGCCGTTTTGCCATGACCGCCTGTGTCACTATCCAGTTGCTCTAAACGGATTTTACCCCAAACACTAAAGCGTTCGGGTTCTTCCAGCAAAACACAGGCTTTACCCCGGTTATCCGTTAATTCTCTCCATAAGGCTCTAGCTTCTTCCTCTTGACTAGCTTTAAAAACGCTAATCAAGCGAAAAGTTTGCCCTTGATAATTGAGAATCGGCACCTGCTGATCCTTTTTTGGGTGCTGAATGCTTGATATTTCAACATCCTGCCGTTTGAGAATAAACATGGCACTAGCAAATAACTCCTCACAGGGGCACTCTTAATATGGAATATATAATGGCATTTGGCAGCATCGCCAAGGCTGAAATTACCTAGCATACTGTGGAAATGAGCCTAGCGATCGCCAGATCCTTTCCGAAGGTAGCTGCCCAGAGGGCGTTGGGGTTAACAGGCAAATAACCCCTTGACAACTCAATATATCTAAACCAATACCCCATCTGTTTTGTTTTCGGTGTAGATTGCACTAACTAGCGACTAGCATCTTAGCCTTGCTAGTGGGAAATCTGCAATTTTTGATTGCTTCTTGGTAGGTGAAGACGATATAATAGTGTAGGTGACTCCTTCGGGAGCCATTATTTTGTTTTGGGCGCGTAGCTCAGTGGATAGAGCAATTGCCTTCTAAGCAATCGGTCGCAGGTTCGAACCCTGCCGCGCTCGTTTGAACTCAATATGAACCCTCAAATGTGAAATGATATGATGATTTTCACATTTGAGGGTTCGTTGTTGCTGCATCATACCAAGAACAAGGGCGATATTGCTGCTACGAAAGCGATCGCGGATCTAACGCTTAAAGGATATTTGATTCTCACGCCAGTTGTTTGTGAGCATTTACCTTTTGATTTTGTTGCCTACAAAGACGATAAATTTTACAAAATCCAAGCTAAATACGCGGGAGATAACAGAGTAGTCAATAAAACTATTTGGGTAGATAAAAATGGGACTCATCAGAAGAAGTACAAAGTAAATGACTTTGACTTTTATGCTGTTTATCTGCCTGACACAGATAAGGTTGTTTATCCATCAATTAACTTTAAGGGTTGCTACATAACTACCCAGATACCTAATTCAGCTACACCCTTTTACTGGTGGGAGGATTTTACAGACTTGACTGAAGTAGCGTCTAAGCGAACCTACAAGGAGTTTGGCGTTGATTTAACAACAAGAAAGGTTAACCCAGACTCTAGAATTCATACCAGAAAAGTTGAAAGGCCATCAAAAGAAGAACTAGAAAAATTGGTGTGGGAAAGGCCAACCGCACAAATTGGGAGAGATTTTGGCGTGTCTGATAAGGCTGTAGAAAAGTGGTGTAAGGCTTATGGTTTAGAAAAGCCACCTAGAGGGTATTGGGTTAAGAAAGCTCATGAAAAAACCGCAACTTAATGCTTCTCTTTCGTTTATATTCATTTAAAAAGCCCGTGACGAGGATTGAACTCGTGACCTCACCCTTACCAAGGGTGTAGCCTAGAAGCCCCAGAAGCCTTACCTGTAAACACCCTAGCGAGTCCTAGCACAACCTTTAAGACGGGGTTAGGACAGTGAGGGAAATCAAGCCAGTTAATAATAATGGCTCTATTCAGCTAAAGTTCTCCGTAGGGGGTAAAAGGTACTCATTTAACCCAATACCGGGAGGTCAGTTTACTAACCATAGGGACTTCAAAACGGGTCAAGCGATCGCTAGCCAAATACAAAATGACATCCTGGCTAAGAACTTTGACCCAACACTAGACCGATATAGGCTAACTCCAAAGCAGCAACCAATACAACACGGTAGCCAAACCTTAAAAACTCAAACGTTGTTAGAACTATGGGATTGTTGGGTAGATAGCCTTAACCTTTCAGTTGCTACCAGACAACATCATTATAAAGCTATTAGGCAGCAGATTATTAAAGCTACCCCCGATTTGCTCAATACCCTGTGGCTGACCCAATATAACTTAGCCCCCTCAACTTTTAATCAACGCCTGGGTTATGTGAAAAGATGCTATCGCTGGGCTGTATCAAAAAACCTGATAAATATTAACCCTTATGACGAGCTAAAAAACCGCAGGGTGTACGTGAAGTCAATCAAACCCTTTACTTCCAGAGAGATAAAAGTGATTATCCGGGGCTTTGAAGAGTTAGCCCCCCACTACGCGCCCTTTGTTAAGCTTTTATTAGCTACTGGTGTTAGGACATCTGAAGCTATTGGGTTACGTTGGTGTCATGTGGACTTCGACCAGGGGCTTATAACCATCCAAGAAAGTCTTTCTAGAGACTGGGCGGGTAACGGGTATCAGAGGGTTAGAAAGGAGACTAAAACAGGCGGTAATAGACATCTGGGACTGACTGAGGAGCTACGGTTACTGTTGTGGTCGATCAGACCTCCTAAACCTGAGCAAGATTCCTTAGTGTTTACTACGGTCAAAGGAAAAACCATAGATGATGGTAACTTCCGAGAGAGGTACTGGGTTAAGGTACTAACTAAAGTCGGTGTAGATTACCGAAGACCCTATACAACTCGGCATACAACTGCTAGCCATGCCATAGACCAAGGCACACCTGTTACTGGGGTAGCATATTTGCTTGGGCATAGAGACACCCGGATGGTTATGCAAACGTATGGGCATCTGGTTAACCGCCCAGAGTTACCGGATATACCC
This sequence comes from Nostoc sp. CALU 1950, assembly GCF_051172895.1. Lineage (NCBI taxonomy): Bacteria > Bacillati > Cyanobacteriota > Cyanophyceae > Nostocales > Nostocaceae > Nostoc > Nostoc sp. CALU 1950. Next base: position 29,091 of record NZ_JBDNJQ010000099.1, read on the forward strand.
ATCAGATAAGGTTTTTAGGTGTCTTAAATAACTCAAACTATCTTATATTTCTGCTGTAGCCATAGACTAAAGAGGGGTCTAGGAAAACACGTTATCCTAATCCCCGACTAAAAAACCCTCTGGACATCCAGAGGGCTATTTGTTTCATCATTGATTTATCTAGTGTTTACTCGGTGCGTTCTGTAACCATTCTAGTAACTTCTCAGTTACCTTAGTTTGCCTATCGATCGCTGTTTCTAGTTTGGTTATTGTAACCGTCATTTTCTCATTATTTCTATTTATTTCCTCTAGGGTTTCTTTAAGTGACTTTTGGCGCTTAGGTTGCTCTTGATAGTTCCGAAGTAGCCAGTTAGAGGATGTTTGAAAAGTCGGGAATGTTGTAAAAAAGCTCTCTCGGTATAGGC
>NZ_JBDNJQ010000009.1:0-101829 GCF_051172895.1 Nostoc sp. CALU 1950
ATTGCCTATTGCCTGCCTACGCAAATTAGTTCAGAAATCAAAGCGGATTCCTATACTGAGTAAAGAGTTAGGAGTTTCTACCCATCCCCTACTGTTTGTTTATCTTCTACTCCTAGCGATCGCTCACGTGTCAAGCTATCAATAGCATCGCCCAAGGCAGTAGTAAGGCTATTGCGGGTTTGGGCGTGGTTATCTTGCTCAGTTTTCAAGGCTTGGAAAAAGCGATCGCGTTCTTTGATTACCGCGATGAGTTTAGCTTGCAAGTCCTCCACAGATTTTAGCTGTTCTATTTCTTCTTGGATAGCTGTAACTGATGTCCCAGCAGCCAGTGTCTCTGCTTCAAAACCTTTAATTTTATGCAAATCTGCCTTGAGAGATGCGATCGCCTGTTGGGATAATTGGGCATCTGTGCGGCGTTGTTCTGCTTCTGTGTTGTAAAGCTGACGCCATTTTTGGGCACTTTCCCAAGCTGCATCGCGCTCGTGTTGCAACTCTGCCAGATGCTCTTTAATTGTCTGTATTTCTGTCAACCACTGTTGTGTTAAATCTTGATTCATAAATAAATAGTCAATAGTCATTAGTCAATGGTCATTAGTCAATGGTCATTAGTCAAGAGAGACGCGATTAATCGCGTCTGTACAAGAGTTAGGAACTCTCTCCCATTCCCCACTCGGTATTATTGCGGTAAAAAGATAGATGCGATCGCTACGCAAAATTTGGCAAAGTAGTTAAGAAACCTAATCAGTTTTAACTCTAAATCATGCCAAAGCCTCGTTTTTTCCGCTTTTTTCGCCACCTCAATTGGCGCACGCTCAAAAAAACTTTTTCCCGGACAATGGAAAGACGACTTTTAGGACTCGCCTCGGAAATCGCCTTCAATGCCATGCTATCGCTATTTCCAGCAATTCTTGCGATCATCACAGCTATTGGCTTATTGGCAGAATCTTTACAAAACACCTTTAAACAACTGGCGATTCTACTAAGTCAAGTCTTACCTGAAGAAGCCTTGGTTCTGATTCGTGATTTTGCAACTACAGAAATTACCAATTCTAGAAATAGTGGTTTGTTTTCTCTGAGCTTTATATTAGCAATTTGGACTGCTTCTGGAGCGGTGAGTACTGCGATGACAGCCCTCGACCAAATCCATCAAATTCCTCCAGAAAAGATCCGCCCCTTTTGGAAAGCCAAGCTAGTTTCTCTGGGATTAACAATCGGTACTATGTTGCTTTTAGTATTGGCTTCTTTGTCAGTGTTTACCAGCGATTGGTTGTTGGGAATGGTAGTGAGCGGAAATGGTTCTTTGATGTTTTTGTTGCATCTTTGGCAACTGTTACGCTGGCCTTTAGCTTTAGGTATTGTTGCTGTCGCTTTTGGCTTTGTCTATCGCTATGGCCCAAGTCAGTGGAACCCAGGCACACCAATGATGCCTGGAGCAATTTTAGCAGCTGTTTTTTGGGCGATGTTGTCTGCTATATTTCGGCTATATGTGGCGAATTTTGGCAATTATAATAAAGTATATGGTGCTGTAGGGGCTGTAATAGTTTTAATGCTCTGGCTGTCGATGAGCGCTGCTGTTATGCTAATCGGCGATCAGTTGAACGTGACTGTGGGTGATGATATCCGCTTAAAAGCGCAGTCGCAATCTCACGAAAAATATTAATTAGTAAATCCCTGAGAAAATTTTTGCAAAAGCTCACTAGGGGAGTAAAATGTCTAACGATTCAATACAAAGTTAGCGATCGCCTTCATGCCTGATTCTCCGCCTCGATTTTCGATGATTGAACCTGATGCCAAAGCACCCACCTTAAAGCGCCTGCGTCAGTTAAGTCGGCTCCTCGATAATGTTATTACCATTCCTGGTACAAAGATTGGTTTTGGTCTAGATCCAATTTTAGGACTCATACCGATTGGTGGTGATTTTTTGGGAGTTATGTTTTCTTGCTACATCATCCTAGAAGCAGCGCGACTAGGTGTATCTAGAGCCACTTTAGGTAAGATGGTTGTGAACGTGATCATTGATGGCTTGGTAGGTACTGTCCCAGTTTTGGGAGACTTTTTTGATTTTGCTTGGAGAGCTAACACTAATAATATCAAGCTATTAGAAGAGTACTTAAAGTTTCCCAGCGAGCAAAAGAGTGCAGACAAGTGGTTTATCCTTGCCGTTTTGGCTGGATTGTTGCTAATCTCTATTGTTTTAGTAGCGTTGCCCGTGATACTAATTAGAATCCTGTGGAACGCCTTAACAGGCGGTTAAAATTAATTCGTAATGACGTTCTCTACGAGACACTAAAAGCGTAGCTTGCTTCTCTGTAAGAGTACGCGGACTCGCTACCGCTACGCTAACGTAATTCGTAATTCGTAATTAGCGTTCGCCGAACTTGTTGTTAGTTGCTATGCAACTTGAAACCCATAATTGCTGAAATTATTTATTGATAACGGAATGAAAGATTGGTGGCAAGCTACTTTTCCTAAAGGACGGCAAAGTTTAATTATTACTGATGCTAAAGGGTATCCTGTACAAATTGCTTATGGCGAAAAAGGTAGAGGTAAACCGCTAATTTTATTACATGGTATGGGTAGTTGGAGCTATAATTGGCGCCACAGCATAGCACAATTATCTAAACATTACCGGGTAATTTGTTTTGATGCCAAAGGTTTTGGTTTTTCTGAAAAACCATCATTTCGTAAAGAACACAATGGTCATCAAGTTATTGAGTTTCAAAGAATTATTCAGGCATTATGTGATGAACCGGCGGTAATTGTGGCTGAATCTCTGGGGGGATTAGTTGCCCTTGCCCTTGCTCAAGAAAACCCGGAGTTAATCGGGCGGCTTGTAGTAGTAAATGTACCTGTTTTTGCAGAACAACTACCCCATTGGGCTATGTGGTTACTTGCCCAAACGCCTTTGGAAGTAATGCAAACAATTGACTCTTTACGTCTGGCATATTTGTTTGCACCTCTATTTAGAGAAATCATGGCAATAGAAAGACGTGGGGTATTATTTGATCCCTCAATCTTGACAAAGGAAGATGTCTATTGGATAACTTACCCGTTTATTGAATTGCCTGGTACGATCGCAAAAGTTGCTGAAGAGTTACAAATAGCAGCGCTAGAAATTGAGAATTGGCAAGCAAATAAGCCAAATATGCTCACCAAAATTCAAAATAAACTGAGTGCAATTGAGTGTCCTACACTAGTTTTATGGGGTGAACAAGATAGTTGGTTTCCTGCTAGTCATGGTGAAAAATTGCATCGGCATATCCCCAATTCCAAATTACAGATTTTGTCTGACTGCTGTCATGATGCTTCAACTGGTGCTTTTGAGGTACTAAATGCAGCGATTCTTAAGTTTTTACGAGAGACTAACTTCTAAAGAAGAATTCAGAAGCCAGAATTCGGAATTCAGTAATTTTTTAGTAGGGAATTCAAACCTACTACTTTCTTGTTCACTAACTTCAATTCTGTTAGCGGATAGCTAAGGTTTAGCACATTCTGAATTCTGACTCCTGACTCCTAAATTCTCTTCCGATAAAAAGAGAGTGGGAGGAGGCATATCCGTTAGCTTCAAACTCCCACTCTGCCATTTGCTGCTGAAGTGAACAGGAATGTATACAGACGTTGCCCGTTATTTGGGGGCTAATGCGTATTTCAACAACAACGCCCATACGCATTTAATATTCCTGTCGCAGCAAATGCCAAACTTGATTATTGATGTTTATTTACTGAGAAAAATACTCTGTAAATAATTGGTAGAGATAGTTTTTTATTTTTGTAAATCACTTAGTAAATAGTGTTTTACAAAAGGAATTTGCTTACGTGGTAGTCCCTGACAACAAAACCCTTGAAGTCGTTTATCTTCATACAATTTAACTTGGTTAATCAAAAGCTGGTTGCCATTTTGGCATGTTTTTAAATTTTCTAATTGCTCATATCTCACTTTTTAAAAGCAGTTAATCAGCTATGTAGCATTCAGGAGGATTTTCGGCGAACACCCTCCTGTCTTCTTTGATCAATCATATATAGCAATCCTAAATGAGTTGTGAAAATCGAGAGACTAAGATCCCCGACTTCTCAAAGAAGTCGGGGATCTTATTGTTCACGAATGATTTATGACTGCTATATAACAAGATTCCCAACTTCTTAGAGAAGTCGGGAATCTTAGCCAAGCTAATTGGCAAAAAGTGTTAATTTAACCGGGTTTTACTTTACGGTAGTATTAATACTGGCGTAAAATTGCAGACAATGAACTATTTTTACGAAGATCCATCAGGTCTGCTAAAGGTTCTGTGCGCGTATCCAGGTGGTGCTTGTGTTCTGCTGGTAGAACCGTTACCAGATGCTTTGTTTTAGGTTGCATCTGCATAAGGGGCATCAGTTGTGGCTGTGGCACAAAAATTGGTTGGTTCTTGGGAAGACGTGGTTCCAATCTTTGGTAATGATTCTGTGCCAAGCGTGCCTGATGGCGGTTAACCTGTTTTTGGACTTTTTGCGGTTGCGTTGTCCGGTTAAGCGTTCGGAAAATGAGCAAGCAACCACTACCACAACTGAGGACGATCGCAGCTACCATCCATAAAGGTGTAGGATTACTATTCTCAGAGGGCACGTTGATTGGTTCTTCAACTATAACTGGGATTTTTTCTGGTTCTTCTTGTGTTACCTGGCCAGCATTACCTAAGCTATACAGGGCAAAAGCACCACCTCCTAGAAACATGGCTAAACACCCAGTTAACAATAGCCAAGGATGATGTGTGACCAGATATATCAGAACATTCGAGCTTTGTTTTAATCTCGATTTCCTGTTTGTCAGCTCTGGAGTAGCCCTTCTTAGTTGGGTTCGCTCGCGCTGTACACTCTGACTTTTTTCCATGATTACTTTCAGATTTGTACCCCTCTAGTCAATAAATTGTACTGGAGGAGTTAATCATCAGGTATCCGTAACAAAAGTTCAGATTTTAGTAGCTTTTTTGTAAAATATAGGCTACAAAACCGGGCTAACTTTTGCCAAAATTCTGTATTTATTGTGACTTTTTGCTGTGATTATCTAAAAGTCTGTTAGTCTATTTTTCCCTTAACTAGGAGAATGCCTTTCAAGAGCAAGTTGAATTAACCGATCAACTAATTCTGGAAAAGAGACTCCACTATGGGCCCAGAGTTGGGGATACATACTCGTCGCAGTAAAGCCTGGTAAGGTATTGATTTCGTTAATCAAAACTTCTTGTGTCGCTTCCACATAGAAAAAATCTACCCTTGCCAAACCCGCAGCGTCAACAGCTGCAAAAGCTTGCAAAGCCATGTCCTGAATTTGACGGGCGATCGCATCTGGAAGCGGTGCAGGTATCAGTAAATCTGCGCGACCCTCAGTATATTTAGTTTCATAATCATAAAAATCGCTGTCATAAGTAATCTCTCCAATGACAGAGGCTTGAGGTTGATCATTACCCAAAACGGCACACTCGACTTCTCTCGCTACGACACCAGCTTCTACAACTAGCCGACGGTCATAACTGGCAGCACTATCTAAGGCGGCTTCTAATTCTTGGCGCGATCGCACTTTGGCAATACCCACTGATGAACCCAAATTAGCAGGCTTGACAAAAGCAGGATAACCTAATGCTGCCTCAATGTCATCACACAATTTTGGAAACACACAAGGATTAGACCAAACCTGCGCTCTAGTTACGGCTTTGTATTTTACCTGTGCTAGTCCCGCTTGCTCGAAGGCCATTTTCATGGCAATTTTATCCATCCCCACTGCCGAACCTAACACCCCAGAACCAACAAAGGGGACTTGCATCAAGGTGAGTAACCCTTGAATTGTCCCGTCTTCACCGTTGGGGCCGTGGAGAATGGGAAACCAAACATCTACTTCCGCAACTTGAGAGGGATATTGCCACTTGCTTAGAGTTTGGGCTTCAGAAATTGACTGTTCTGATTCCAGTAGTGGACTGCCGGTTCCTAAAACCTTTTGGGGTGCTTCTCCCGCCAGCCAGCGTCCATCTTTTTGGATGTAAAAAGGCAGTATTTCGTACTTACTAGTATTTTGCTCTGCACTCAAAGCTTTAGCGATCGCCCGTGCTGATTTGATCGAAACTTCATGTTCTCCCGAACGACCGCCAAACAGTAACCCCACGCGTAGCTTACTCATTTTCGGTTCCTCGACACTCCTAAAGCAGATAGCCTATCACAATCTACAAAAGTTGCCATAATTTTTCTATATTATCAAGGAAGGCAGGAGGCAGAAGGCAGGAGGCAGGAGGTAGAGGTTATAAAAATTCCCCATTCCCCATTCCCCATTCCCATTTATTTAACTACTCTTTGTTGATATTCCTGCTCAGTAATCATATCGAGAGTGTTCTCTAGGCGATCAACAAATACGATGCCTTCGAGATGATCATACTCATGTTGAAAAATCCGAGCGATAAAATCGGTTAATTCTTGCTTTTGTAAGTTTCCTTGAGAGTCAGTGTATTCTACTTCAATAGATTTATGCCGAGGAACTAACCCTCTAATTCCTGGAACACTTAAACAACCTTCCCAATCTTTGATAACTTCCGTTGAATAAGCAATGATTTTGGGATTAATCATCGCCGTTGGTTCCATTTCCGGGGCATTGGGATACCTGGCATTAGGACGGGAAGCCACAATAAATAAACGATAGGATTGCGCTACTTGAGGTGCAGCAATTCCCACACCGTTAGCTTTGCCAACAGTGGCGATTAAGTCTTCAATTAATTTTTGGATATGCTCATCTTGAATATTCTCAACCCAAGCAGCTTTTTGGCGTAATGTTGGATTGCCTAATTGAATTATTGGCGCTAACTCACTCATGATAAAACTCCATTAAGCAATGGGGAATAGGGCATTGGGCAAATGACCAATGACAAATGACCAATGACCAATGACCAATGACAAATGACAAATGACAAACATCATCCTTCACGTCTTACTGGCAAAGGAGCAGGTTGAACTCTTACTTGAACAATTTGCCCATTGCGTTCTACTTCTATTGGTAAGGTAGTACCTATTTTGCTATTTTCTACTAGCTTTTGTACTTGGTCAATTTTAGTCACAGGCTGGTTACTAATGCTTTTAATCACATCACCAACTCGTAGTCCAGCCTCAGAAGCAGGCGATCGCGGCACAATCTCAACCAGCAAAACGCCCTCATCTGCTGTAAGATTTAAGCGATCGCCGGCTCTACTTTTGATTCTTTCTTTAATATCTGGTGTCAGTGTCACCATCTGAACACCCAAATAAGGATGATCCACCTTACCTGTAGCAATTAATTGCTGGGAAATTCTTTGCACAGTGTTAATGGGGATAGCAAATCCCAAACCTTGAGCGCCTTGAATAATCGCTGTGTTCATCGCAATTACCTGGCCACGAGCATTTAGCAATGGACCACCGGAGTTACCAGGGTTAATCGCTGCATCTGTTTGAATGTAATCAACCCGCTTGTCACTAGCACCGATATCGCTACCAGAACGACCTGTAGCACTAATAATTCCAGAAGTGACAGTATTATTCAAGCCCAATGGATTACCGATGGCAACTACTGCTTCTCCTGGTTGCAAGGTATCGGAATTTCCCACAGCTAGGGTTGGCAGATTATTCGCATCAATTTTGATCACAGCTACATCCGTTACTGCATCTTCACCCAGTACTTTCCCGTCAAAAGTCCGGCCATCTTTGAGTGTGACAGTCACTCTATCAGCACCATCTACCACATGGGAATTGGTCAAAATTTGACCTGAAGAATTAATGATAAATCCAGAGCCGCTACCCCGCTCTACTCGTTGTCTAGGCTGTGGCGCTGCGCCTCCAAAAAATCGCCGGAAAAATGGATCGTTAAATTCGTCTGGTACGCGAGGGCGAGAAGTGATTGTTCGGGAAGAATCAATGCGAACTACCGCAGGCCCCACATTTTGCACTACTTTCACCACAAAATTAGGATCTCCAGACGAAGAGAAAATTGGCGGGGGGACAATTACCGGATTAGGTTCTGCTGTATTTTGGGCTTGAGTCTGGTTTTGTCGAGTCTCAAAAGTCTTAGCAGGTAAAAGAGAGCAGCTACCCAGGAACACCACTCCTACCCCATATAAGAGCATCCATAACCTGTGGGGCAAACGCCTGCCATCAATATTTTTGGGTGCTGAGTGATGGTTTGTTGTCTTCATGTGTTGTTGCTTCTCCGTGTAAATAAGAGTGCTGAGTGCTGTTAGCGGTAGCGGGGCGTTTAGCCCGTGCTGAGTGCTGAGTTAAAACCGCCCATAAGGGATGAGGCATATACTGGGTACGAAAGCTCTGAGAAATTTTTACTTTACTCAGCACTCAGCATTCAGTTTGGTCGGTGGGTGTTAGGATCTTGCCTACTGGGTATGTCCCAAAATGATTACAACTTAAAAGCTTATTCTAGGTCTAGCGTGTCTCAATGCTAAATTGGTGCTTTCTCTTCTATTGTGACAATTAGCAGCAAAGGTGGTGGATAATGGAAATTCCCGAAATTCCCATAGAAAGTCTGTGGAGTCAGGTACTAGAGCGCCTACAGCTTGAACTATCCCGACCGACCTTTGAAACTTGGATCAAAACTGCTAGTGCGGAACGATTAGAAAATAATTGCTTGGTTATCCGCACTCCTAACCCATTTGCTCGTAATTGGTTACAGAAGTATTACATCAATACCATTGCCCATGTAGTACAAGATATTCTCGGTCATCCCGTGGGAATTTATATTACCGTTGCTCAAGGTGATGAAGTTTCTAATTTTAGTGAACGAGAGGTTTCTTGGGAATCACCAAATCCTAGCAGTATTTCTGAAGCTGTTCCTAATCACAATCATAAAACTACTGAATTAAACTCTAAATATGTCTTTTCGCGGTTTGTAGTTGGTGCCAACAATCGGATGGCTCACGCTGCTTCTTTGGCGGTTGCAGAATCTCCAGGTAAAGAGTTTAATCCTTTATTCTTATGCGGTGGTGTAGGGTTGGGTAAAACTCATCTGATGCAAGCTATTGGTCACTATCGCTGGAAAATTTGTCCTGATTGTAAAATATTTTATGTCTCTACTGAGCAGTTCACTAATGATTTAATTACAGCAATCCGTAAGGATAGTATGCAAAGTTTTCGAGAGCATTACCGAGCTGCTGATGTTTTATTAGTTGATGATATTCAGTTCCTTGAAGGAAAGGAATATACCCAAGAAGAATTCTTTTATACTTTTAATACTTTACATGAAGCTGGCAAACAAGTAGTCATTGCTTCTGACCGTCCTCCTAACCAGATTCCTAGTTTACAAGAACGTCTTTGTTCTCGGTTTTCTATGGGGTTAATTGCCGATATCCAAAAGCCTGATTTAGAAACTAGAATGGCAATTCTACAGAAAAAAGCCGAGGATGAAAATATTCGGCTTCCCCGCGATGTAATTGAGTATATTGCTTCTAACTATACTTCTAATATTAGAGAATTAGAAGGAGCTTTAATTCGGGCTGTGGCTTATATTTCTATTTGGGGTTTACCGATGACGGTGGAAAATATCACACCAGTTTTAGAACCGCCTAATGAAAAAATGGCAGCTACCCCAGAAGCAATTTTAAAGGTTGTGGCTGATAATTTTGATGTTTCAATAGACGATCTCAAAAGTAACTCGCGGCGAAGAGAGATTAGCTGGGCGCGTCAATTGGGAATGTATCTCATGCGTCAACACACGGCTTTGAGTTTGCCGAGAATTGGGGAGGAGTTTGGTGGAAAAGACCATACAACGGTGATTTACAGTTGCGATAAAATTACTCAACTCCAGGAGAGCGATCGCACTTTAGCACAAACTCTACGCCAACTGAGCGATCGCATCAATATGACTAGCCGTTCCCAAAAACCATCGTGAAGATTTATTTTAAGTTTTCCACAACCAGCACCGTGAACATTAGCCTTGATGGCTGAATAATTAGTCAATAATATTAAGTAACGTATAAAAATTGATTAAATTTAACTTAGATTGTGGAAAAAACTGTGGAAAACTTGATATTTTGCTATTAAAACTTAATTAAGTATAATTACCTTGTGGAAAAGTGTGATAGTTTTTCCACAGGTTTTCCACAGATGTAAAGTAGTTTCTGTGAATAATTTTTTCTCCTAGCACCTGCCTTTTCTTTGTAATTTAATAGTAAAAGGGCTACCTTTGCCGAATTCACTCTGCACATCTATGTTACGGTGGTGTGCCAAAACAATTGCTTGCGATCGCTAATCCTAATCAAGAACCGCCAGTGCTACGGGAGCGATCGCTAACGCTGTAAATTCCTCTATTAAGTCATTAACAATATCATCCAAGCAACAAATGTCACGTTGCATTAGCACAGATTGACGATCCAGACGAGTCAGCAGCAGTAAATCTGTAACTAGAGTTGTGAGTCGCTGATTCTGACGATGTAGGGTTTGCTGAAACAGTTTATTTTGATTCATCTAGCCTTTGTACGGGAACACTAAAAAATAGGCAGAGAGAATGAGGGTTACTCATGAAACCTGGTTTTCAAAAAGGTCAATTAACAACATGGAAGGATGATAGGAGTTTTGGCTTCATAAAACCTACTCATGGAAGTAAAGAAATTTTTATTCATATCAGTGCATTGAAGGGAGCATCTCGCCGTCCGAAAATGGGAGATACGATTGTTTACCAGGTAATAACTCAAGCAGATGGAAAAGTAAGCGCTTCTAATGCCTCAATTGAAGGAGTTTTACCTCAAAGTTGGCAGAAGAAACAAAATGTCAATAAACGGAGGTTACTGCCAAAAATTATTGGCATTGGGGTTATGTTTATGATTGCGATTCTTTCACAAGAATTTAATCGTAGTCGCTCTCCTTCTTTAATTAAATTAGTAACTAAACCAGGGTGTCAAATTAAAGGTAACATCTCTATTGATAGGGGAGCTAAGGTTTACCATATTCCAGGAACCGAGGATTATGAATCAACAGTAATTGATCCAGCACGTGGAGAAAGATGGTTTTGCACAGAGTCAGAAGCGATCACAAATGGTTGGCGTAAAACACCGAAGTAGCACCCATAGCCAAAACTAAGCTTTAAGCGAAGAATTACAACAAGTCAACTTAGGAGATGGGAGACGAAACCAGCGGTTAGTTTTGCCAGCGCATCATCTAGAAAGTTTTCAGGTTCGCAAGCGATAACCCATCCCTCTAACGGTTTCAATGAGGTTACTGCCTAGTTTCTTGCGGAGATAACCGACATATACATCGACAATATTAGAACCTGGATTATAGTCGTAGCCCCAAACGTAATCTAGCAGTTGTTCTCGACTTATGACTTGTCCGGGATGACGGCAAAACATTTCTGCCATTGTAAATTCACGAGCAGGTAATTCTACAAAGCGATCGCCTACTTTTACCTGTCGAGTTCGCAAATCAAGCACTACATTACCCGCTTGGAGGAGAAATTCTTGGGCATTTCTCACAGGTCTAGCACTTCGTAAACGCAACTTTACCCGCGCCAGAAGTTCTTCAAATCGGAAGGGTTTGGTGACATAATCATCTGCGCCCCCTTCTAGTCCAGCAACTTTATCGTGAATATCACTCCGAGCCGAGAGGATAATTACAGGTAAATCTTCTCCCTGTCCCCGCAGTTCTTCGAGTACCTGAAATCCATCTTTTCCAGGTAATCCCAAATCCAAAATTAGTAAGTCAAAGCTTCCACTATGTGCTATGTCTAGCACATACAACCCATCGGTAACAGTTGTTGTTGTAAAACCTTGCGATCGCAATCCTTTCTCAATAAATGAGGCAATGCGGGGTTCATCTTCAGCGATGAGAATGTTGGCCATAAGCACTCATTTCCTGCGGGGGATCGAGGGGTAAAACGATGGTAAACATCGAACCTTTTCCTAGTTGACTCCGAAGTAACACTTGTCCACCGTGGGCTTCTGCGATCGCTCGGACAATTGACAATCCCAATCCCGCACCCTCAGAGCGACGACGGCTGTTAGAAGTTCGAGCAAAACGTTCAAAAATTCGTTTTTGATCAACAAGGGGAATGCCTTCGCCTGTATCGCGTACCCAGAAACGCACTTTTCCTTTAGCGATCGCACAACCTATGGAGATAGTATCACTCTTTGCTGTATGCTGAGTCGCATTCTGCGCCAGATTAATCACAGCCTCAGTAATTCTTTGGCGGTCAACTATAATCTGACCCCTTGCGATCGCATCTATTTGCCAGTCCCGCTCTGCTAGTGCTTGGGCTTTGACAAATAACTCTTGGGTTAAGTCTGCTACATTCACCGTCGCCAACTGCAAAAAATCTAAGCGTTCTGCCTTTGCCAACAAAATCATGTCATCCACCAGACGGCTCATCCTGTCTAGTTCTCCCATTACCAGCGCCAAAGTTTCTTGTTGCTCTTGGGGGTCATCTCCCATCAGTTCCAGATGTCCGCGAACGATGGTAATGGGAGTCCGCAATTCATGCCCAGCATCGTTGACAAATTCCTGCTGCGTGGCAAAAGCTGCCTCTAGTCTGTCCATCATTTCGTTGAATGTCTTTGCCAATTCTGCCAGTTCTCCCTTACCTCGCGCAGGTAAGCGTTGGGTTAAATCTGACTCACTAATTGCATGAGCAGTGGCAGTAATTGTTCTTAGGGGAGCTAGCACCCGTCCCGCCGCCAACCACGCCAGGATGAAGGACACCACAAACACTAAACTGGAAACCTCAATAATTACCGAAACTGCTTCTAGAGCTTCTGCGCGTTCACCAGATGCACTATGGGCAACAACGAAGACACCCTGCGTTTGTCCATTAATTTTAATCGGTTCCACCATGTAAAGGATCTTACTAAGATCGGGGTCGGAAAATTCTTTTTCTCCCTGTTCTGGTTGAGTTTGTTTTGCCCACCGTTCCATGAGTGGTGAGTCTTTGGCAAGTGGTTTAGGACGCGCTCTGGGGCTAGATTTATAAAATTCACCATCAACAAATGTGATGAAATAAGAGTCATCCTCTGGTAGTCGATATAACAGATAAGCTCTGAAAAGTCTGATCAAATCTTCTTTGGAAGCTGGAGGAGCGATTTGTTTTTTGCCAGCCAGCAACCATTTCAATTGCTCTGGCCCAATCACTATGTCTTCTGGGTCGTCCTCAGTCAGTGCATCATCTGGAGCAAAGGTTTCACCTTTAATTAACGCATTGAAAGCCGCCATGTCTTCTACCATATCCTGACGAACTCGCTCATCAATGCGCTGGTAGAGCTTATAGCGAAAGGCGGGAATAGCGATGAGAAATGTTATCCCCAAAATCAGCAAGTACCAGAATAAAATCCGGGTGCGTGCTTCTCCAAATACTTGCTGCCAACCTAAAAACAGTTTCGGTATCTTAATCCCAAACCTGCGATCGCGGCGATGGCTGGTGATGCTGCTCATTTTCACCCCTACTCACTTGAGACAGTCTATCGCAATTGGGGATTTGTCATTTGTCATTTGTCATTGGTCATTTGTCATTTGTCATTGGTCATTTGTCATTTGTCATTTGTCATTTGTCATTTGTCATTTGTCATTTCTCCCCAGTCCCCAATCCCCAATCCCCAGTCCCCAGTCCCCAATCCCCAGTCCCCAGTCCCCAATCCCCAATCCCCAATCCCCAGTCCCCAATCCCTACTCACTGAGATAAACGCCAAATCTTAATAGTATTATCCTCACAACCGCTGATAAGGGTTTTGTCATCAGGACTGAAGGTAACGGATGTCACTGTGTTAGTGTGCCCCGCCAATGTGAGAATTTCTTCTCCTGTGGCTGGATTCCAAAGTTTGATGGTGCGATCGCGGCTACCACTAGCAATCATTTTACCATCGGCACTGAAGGCTACGGTTGTGACAGTGTTTACATGTCCCACCAGTGTGCGAATTTCTTTTCCGGTAGCTAGATTCCAAAGTTTAATGGTGCGATCGCGGCTACCACTGGCTAAAGTTTTACCATCTGGACTTATAGCCACTGTTGTTACTGTTTGAGAATTTCCTTCTAGTGTCCGGATTGAGTACCCTTTTGTGAGATTCCAGATTTTGATCGTCTTGTCAAAACTCCCACTAGCAAGAATCACGCTATCAGGGCTGATGGCCACTGATCGCACCCAGAATGTATGCCCTACCAGTGTCCGAATTTGCTCTCCTGTTGCTAAATCCCATATTTTGATGGTGTTATCATCACTACCACTAAGTAGGGTCTGGCTATCAGCACTGATGGCTAGGGCATGAACTGAGTCAGAATGCCCTGTAAGAGTGCGAATTTGTTTTCCTGTGCCCAAATTCCAAATTTTGATGGTGTTGTCATCATTACCACTCACCAGAGTTTTGCCATCTGGACTAATTACCACGGCATTCACCTGCTGAGAATAGGTGTTAAATGAAGAGATTGGGCTTCCGGTTGCGAGATTCCAAAGTTTAATTTTGCGATCGTCGCCACTGCTGGCTATGGTTTTGCCATCGGGGCTGATGGCGACGGATAAAACCGAATTTTCATGTCCTTGAAGGGTATTGGCTAAGGAAGCCTTTCCCAAAGTAATATTTAGTGACTGACCTAAAAACGCTTCATCTTTGGTAGAACTATTATGCTGACTCAGCCTAGAGACTAAACTAGTCTGAATCCGGCGAAAATGTTTATACCAAGATTCTTGAAATCCGAACAACAGAATGAAAGCACTTACCAAGATGAAAGTTTTCAGTAAGGGATAACTTTTTGGTAAATATGGAGCTTTAGTTGGTGGTATTTTCCCAGATGACTTACCCGCTGGTGGTAGTGCGAGGAGTTGTTTGGGAGTCAAGTCTCTGAGAACTTCATCGACTGACTGGTAACGTTCATGGACATCTTTTTTCAAAAGCTTGTCGATGACAAAATCTAACTCAGGATTTAATGGACTCCGTAAATATTCCCGCCAATTACTCACCCAGGCGTACCCAGATTCCATCCACAATTGAAAGGGAGAATTTCCCGTAAGCAGATGAAAGCAGGTAGCCCCCAAACCGAACAAGTCACTGGCGGGGAAAGCTTTACCATCTCTAATCTGTTCTAGGGGGGAATAACCATGCGAACCAATGGATGTGCCCGATTTTTGCTGGACTTTGGCGGTAAATTGCTTTGAGGAGCCAAAATCAATCAGGTTTAATCGCCCATCACTTTTATTGCGGATAATATTTTCTGGCTTGATATCGCGATGAATGATTTTGCGATCGTGGATAAATTTCAGGATGGGCAGTAAATCTAGCAAAAGAGATTGAATTTCCCTAGCATTATATGCCTTGCGTTGTTGCAACTCCTTTAACAAATTTTCTCCATTGACAAACTGCTGCACTAAATATAGGCAGCCATCTTGTTCAAAGTAGGCTAGCAAAGTCGGAATTTGGGGATGTTCCCCAAGGTCTTGTAGTCGCTGCGCTTCTTCAGCAAACAACTCCATCGCCTTTTTTTGCGACCAAGTTCCTTGAAATTTCGGCGCTAATTGCTTGATAACACAGCGTTCATTGAGTTTATCGACATCTTCTGATAGATAGGTTCTCCCAAATCCCCCCTCATCTGAAAGGACTCGGATGACACGGAAGCGATTTCTTAAAAGTGACACCAACGGGGTGCTACAACTTTGGCAAAACTTCTTTCCATTAGGATTCAGGGGATTTGGGCAATCGGGATTTAAGCAGCAGATCATGATCTGACAGGCGCGACTGCATGACAACTTAGGCTAAGTTTGCCCCGAACTTTCCCTTAAGAATATTGACTCTCGCTTACTTGTGGTAGAAAACCCTGTTCTGGGGATTGGGGAATTACTTATATAGCTAGCGTTTGTAAATAGTAGTCAGTCTTCCTCATCTGTGGAAAACTACGAGAGCCATAAGATTAATTATTCTATCGATTATATATTAATCTGAATAGAAATATTTTTCTGAACTGTTAAACCTAGTAATTTTGCTTGTATATTGGCAAGCGATAACTTACTAAGTATTAAAGATAAACCCTGATTAATTAATCATCACTGACGAGCAGATATAGTTAAAATGCTTACTAAATTTGTTTTAGCTATTTTAAATTGCCCATGATTAATTATTCATTTGATACTTTAGGTAAAAAAAGGCTTCAACTAAACTATGCTACCTTGTTTCCTTAAGCCTTGATCTCCATTTCCGAATGGCACTTGCAGTTCTGGCTACAGGTGGCACGTATACATCATAATTTTCGTATTGTGTAATTTCGTGTTGCGTAATACTTTTATTATTTAATTTTTGGGTAGTTAGACAGTTAGCCAAAGTAGGCAAATAGCTTTCATAACTTAAGGCTTTCATCACTTCATCAGCGCTCTTAAACCGTTCATCTAACGTAAGTTTCACCATTTTTGCTAAAATCTGGGCGAAACTGTCGCTAATATTTAGCTGTTTTTGCCAACATATCTCACCAGTATTTGGGTCGTAGTCAAATTCTAAAGGACTTTTAGCTGTCAACATATAAATACAAGTTACACCCAGTGCATAAATATCACTGGCATAAACTGGACGTAGAGAAAACTGTTCTGGTGGTGCAAATCCTCTAGTCCCGATAAAGTTGGTGTTTACAGCTTGATTGATAGAGTTTTCACAAGCATTAACTAAGTGCTGTTTCACTGCACCAAAATCAATTAGCACTACCCGCCCGTCATACTCACACCGCAATAAATTCTGAGGCTTAATATCGCGATGAATCACATGATGTTTATGAAGATACTGTAATACAGGTAATATTTCTTGCAAAAACTGTTTGACAGAGGCTTCGCTTTTAGGGCCATTTTGCCGCACTTCTCGTGCCAAAGTCAAACCCGGCACATATTCTTGAATTAAAAAAAACTCCCCATTTGCCTGAAAGTAGTCTAGTAGCATGGGAATTTGCGAATGACTACCGAGTTGGCCCAAAGTTCTTGCTTCTTTTTCAAAGCGCGTACATGCTCTTTGCCAACTTTGGGGACTAGTCACTTTTGGAGAAAGTTGTTTAATGACGCATAGAGGATTCCCTGGTAATACGGCATTTTTGGCTAAAAACGTAATGCCAAAACCACCTCTACCCAAAATTTGCAGTATTTCATAGCGATCGCGAAATAGACGTTTAGAACCACACATCTGACCCAACTGAGTTTGTTGTGAAATGCTATCTTGAGAATTCGTTATTTTCTGAGAAAAACGATTCATTAGTATAAAATATCTGCTCTGAAATGTCTCTAATTCTACGACAATTATTTATTGGCAACAGTAAGATTACTGAATCTTTGCCAAATCCTCATTACTCTCCTATTAAAAATTCAAAAAGTAAAAATAAATTTTTGTATAACTAGCTAAGTCGGCAAGGATAAATCAAACTATGTTATTTTATTGAAATACACGTAGGGTGTGAAAAAGTTGCGTAACACACCGTCCAAAGAATTTGGTGCGTTAGAGGATGTTTTAAAAGTGGTTGGCTGTAATTTTAGGCACTTGTTGATCCCCCCAACCCCCCTTAAAAAGGGGGGCAAAGTCTCTAAAAGTCCCCCTTTTTAAGGGGGATTTAGGGGGATCTAAAACGTTTTGCTACCAACCAGAGGACTTTTAAAACATCCTCTTAGAACAAAGTCCTAACGCACCCTACGTATACTTAAATTTTTTCAAATATAAAATCGTATTGCTATAAATAAAAATATTAATATTTGCTTGTAATGATGGCTTCAGCCATCACTACAAACCTTGAATTCAAGTTACTTGTGACTCTTTTTATGTCGCTGTCTTTAAGTCTGCCACTTTACTGCTAGAGTGCAGATTCAATATTTGTGTCCAAAGTTCAATTTTGTACTTAAATACTAATATGTCTTTTAATACAAAACTGGTATAAAACTCATATTTGATTCCTGAAAAAACCCAGTACAACTAAGAAGCCTTCTTTCCTATTGCCTATTGCCTACCTACGCAAATTAGTTCAGAAATCAAAGCGAATTCCTATATATTTCCTAACTTTTTCTAAGCTGGTGGAATTTCTGGAGAGAAAATATCTGTGAAATTTTCGTCAAGTAGCAAATCTGGTGTTTGGATAATAAATGGGAGTTCGGCTCCCACAAGGCCCCTTTGGATGCGTTCTAAAGTCTCACTAAAAACGATAAACAAAGGATATATGGTATTCGCTCCCTCACTCAAAATATGACTGTGCCGGAGAGGCATCAGCCACTCATAATCATTATCGAGGAAAACTTGGGTTTGTCGCCAACGTCCCAACAAATCAGAAAAGTCTTCGTGAGCACGATGAATAAAGACTAAAATTTCGGCTCCAGTTTTGATTTTCCACTCAGGATCGCACATCAAAATTGCCACATCACAGGGTAAGCAAATCGTTTGTGAGACTGTTGTAGCAGTGTTGCGAAGCCGAACAATTGGCAAGGGGATAGTGATGACACTTTCATCAGGACGGCGCAGACTGGGAATCATCTCCAAGTATGGCCGATATTGCTTTAGTAAGGCGATCGCAGCTAGATGATTGCTGTACTCTGCCAAACTCGCCTCGTACTGAGATTTTTGCACAGTCATAGTTTATTAAATAGTTCGGAGTTAAGAGTTTGGAGTTAAGAATAAAATTAATCAGTTAAGAGTTAAAAGTTAGGAATGAAAAATTTAATTCCTAACTCATGACTTATAACTCCTAACTATTAATCTTTTATCCCATCTTTTCAAATACCGCAAACATCGGTAGATACATCGCTAGCAAAATGGTTCCAACCATTCCCCCTAGAACTACAATCATCACCGGTTCCAAAATACTAGTCATTGCTTTTACAGCTTGCTCGACTTCATCTTCATAGAAATCTGCAACTTTCATCAACATGGCATCTAATTCTCCAGTTTCTTCTCCGATACTAATCATCTGAATTGCCATAGCCGGAAAAACGGCATCTTTTTGTAAAGCAAGGCTAATCATTCCTCCTTGTTGAATCTCCATGCGGGCTGCGTCTATGGCATTGGCAATTACTTGGTTTCCTGATGTATCTCGGACAATTTCCAAGCAAGTTAAAATTGGTACACCTGAACGAGTCAAAGAACCAAAAGTCCGGCTAAAGCGGGCAACCGAAGATTTTTGAATTAAGTCACCAAATAATGGCATTTTGAGGGAAAGACGGTCAATTGTGATGCGACCAACAGGAGTTTTACCGTATTGTGTAAAGGCAAATTTCAGTCCTACAAGAGCACCGAAAAGTACCACAGCCTTCGGACTTCTCAAAAATTGACTAGCATCCATCAAAAATTGCGTTAGAGCTGGTAATTCAGTTCCGATCTCTGTAAAAATCTTCGCAAAAACGGGAATGAGAAAAATGGTCATACCGAGAAAGATAGCAACTGCTATGAAACCCACGACCACTGGATAAGACAATGCTGATTTAATTTGGTTTTGTAAGCGGGCAACATCTTCTAACAACTTAGCTAAACGATTTAATACTTCGTCTAGAACACCACCAACCTCACCAGCTTGAATCATACTCACATATAATCCATCAAAGCAGTCAGGATGCTTCCGCATTGACTCTGAAAGATTCATTCCGCTTTGGACATCGTTGCTAATGTCTACAAGAGCTTGCTTCAGTTTAGGATTACTACACTGTTCGGAAAGTACCCCTAAACTTCTAACGATCGCAACTCCCGCATTCATCAAAACGGCAAATTGACGAGAAAAAACGGCTTTGTCCTTCACAGAAACCTTCACTAAGGAATTCTGGAATTTTTTGAAGGCAACATCTGGCTGAAATCCTTGAGATTGCTTGAGTTCTTGGATTACAAAACCTTGATCTCTGAGATTAGTACGAGCTTGCGTCAAGGATTCTGCAACAATTTTTTCTGTTCGGGATTTTCCTTGAGAATCCCGAACACGGGCAACGTAGTTTGGCATAAATTAATTTTTTCAAAATAGTCGTTATTTATTGGGCATGGGGCAAAACAGTTTCGTTAGCGGTAGCGGGGCGTTTATCCCGTTCTGAGTAAAGAAGTGAGATTTCCAACTCAGCACTCAGTACTCATAACTGGGCACTCTAGAGGGGCATGGGGCATAAGGGAAAGACTTACTGCAACTTCCTCTCTACTCCCTCATCCTCCTCATTTCCCCAGTCTCTTTAATGCGCTTTGGCAGTCGCACTAGGTTTCGCACCTGCGGCAGCTGCTTGCGGTGTAGAATTACCAATGAGACGTTGAATTTCATCTGGCTTAGAAGTTTTAGACATCGCCGCTTCAAAAGAAATCGTTCCTGCTTTGTAAAAATCGGCTAAAACCTTCTCCAGAGTTTGCATTCCCAATTTGCCACCAGTTTGAATAGCTGAGTAGATTTGAGATGTTTTGCCTTCTCGAATCAAGTTGGAAATAGCAGGAGTGACAATCAGAATTTCTTGAGCCATCACCCGACCATATTCATTAGGTTTAGGGTTTTTCTTGGACACCAAGGTTTGGCTAAATACCGCCACTAAGGAGTTAGACAACTGCACCCGCACTTGGGTTTGTCTTTCATGAGGGAAAACGTCAATAATCCGGTCAACTGTCTGTGCAGCAGAACTGGTGTGTAGCGTGCCAAATACCAAGTGTCCTGTTTCCGCAGCAGAAATTGCCAAAGAAATCGTTTCCAAATCGCGCATTTCTCCCACCAGAACAATGTCTGGATCTTCCCGCAAAGCTGCTTTCAAGGCATTAGCAAAGCTCTTAGTATCTTCACCCAGTTGCCGCTGGTGAACCAAGCTTTTTATTGGTTCGTAGACAAATTCAATTGGGTCTTCCACCGTCAAAATATGCTCTGCCTTGGTGCGGTTAATCAAGTCAATCATTGCCGCTAGAGTAGTTGTCTTACCGGAACCTGTAGGGCCTGTTACCAGAATTAGCCCTCTGGGCTTATCTGTCATTTCCCGCACGATATCTGGCAAACCTAATTTTTCAAAGTTAGGAATCTTAGAACTTAATGCCCGTAAGCAAGCAGCATAAGAACCACGTTCTTTATAGACATTGACCCGAAAGCGAGCCAAACCCTTAACACCATAAGAACAATCCAACTCCCAGTTTTGCTCTAGAGTTTTACGCTGGGTGTTGTTGAGCATACTAAAAATCAGCCTTTGACATTGATCTGCTGTCAATACATCCTCACCTATGGGGGTGAGTTTGCCACTGATGCGGAAATAGGGAGGCAAACCTGCGGATAAATGCATATCCGAGCCACCCATTTCAATCAACTGCTCCATCAAGTCTTCAATCATCATTTCCATATTTATGTTTCCTCTTAATGTTTGTTATTTGTTATTTGTCTTTTGTCCGTTGTCATTTGTCAGTTGTTTAAAGTTATTAAGCATTCACCAATGACTAATGACTAATGACTAATGACTAATGACCAATGACTAATGACCAATGACTATTAGTCTTAAAACCGAGGTGTCATACAGTAAGGACAATCCAGCCATTCTTGTTTCAATGTGGCATCGCAACTCCGACAGGTAAGACCAGTCTTGCGTTTGGCTTTTAACTCTGCTTCCAAACCAGTATCAGTAAACGTCACTCGTTCTACTTCTTCTAGAGTGGTGGAACCTTCACGCACTAAGTCCAAACTGTAAGCCAGCAAGGTTTTCATGCCCTCTTCTATTGCCACTTCCTTGATGCGTTCTGTGGGTGCATCTTCGTTGATGAGAGTTTGCAGGTTTTCGGTGACTCGCATAACTTCATAAACACCACAACGCCCTTTGTAGCCGATACCATTACATTTTGAGCAAAGCTGATTTTTGCCTTTGGCCTCAGCGATCGCATCTAATGTCAAGGTGTTAGCTTTGTAGAAGGTGACTCCCACATCAGAGGAAGCTGATAGACCATAACGAGCTAGTTCCTCGGTTGTAGGAGTGTAGGGAACACGACATTCAGAACATACACGCCGCACCAGACGTTGAGCGAGAACGCCAATTAGGGAGCTAGAAACCATGAAAGGCTCAATCCCCATTTCTCCCAAACGAGCGATCGCACCTGGGGCATCATTGGTATGTAAGGTAGTTAATACTAAGTGACCGGTCAAGGCAGCCTCAATGGCTGTTTTTGCCGTTTCTTTATCCCGCGTTTCACCCACCAGTAGCACATCTGGATCTTGCCGCAAGAAAGCCCGCAATGCGGTAGCAAAATCTAGCCCTTTTTCCCGAATCACCTGTACTTGAGTAATCCCTGGAAGGCTGTATTCAATTGGGTCTTCCACAGTACTGATATTAATACCGGGATCATTCTTTTCTGATAATGCAGAATATAGCGAGGTTGTTTTCCCAGAACCAGTTGGCCCAGTCACCAAAATTAGCCCAAAGGGACGGCTAACCATATCCTGGACAATATGTAAAGTCTCTGGATCGGTGATTAACTTATCTAATCCCAGTTGGGTGGAGGAGTTATCCAAAATCCGCAGCACCACCTTTTCCCCGTAGCGACTGGGTAAGGTATTCACCCGGAAATCCACTTTGCGTCCCTCAAACATCCGCCGGATGCGTCCATCCTGGGGTAGACGGCGTTCAGCAATGTCTAGATTGGAGATGATCTTAAATCGGGCTGTCACCGCTGGAATGATTTTTTTCGGTAGGGGATCAAAAGCTTCACGTAATACGCCATCCTTCCGAAAGCGAATGCGTAAGTTTTCTTCTTGCGGTTCTATATGAATATCAGAAACGCCCTCATGCAAAGCTTTAGCCAGGATTCTGTTAACTAAGTTGATGACTGGGGCATCCTCTGCACCCTTCATCGCTGCCCCTAGATCAGCCTCCATTTCTTCAGGAGCATCTGCAAGATCGAGATTTCCGAGGTTTTCTAAATCCTGATTAATATCTGTAAACTTTTCTTGTTCCAGGTGCTTCTGCTTAACAGCCATTTCATCCAGATATTGGTTGATTAGCTGTTGATAGTCTTCCTGTGTAATCACCATGCGCTGCAACGCCAAGCCTTGGGGGCGCAAAATGCGGTTCAGGTCATCGGAAGCCTCTAGATTATCTGGAGCGACCATCGCCACTAAAACTGAGGGTGGGGTTTGGTCTTCGTGTTTTGATAGTGGTACTAAACGATGGCGACGACAGATATCCACTGGGATGAGGGTTTCAATCAGGTTCCCCATCATCGTGTTGCCAACGGAGTTGACTTCCGGATCAAGGAATTCAACTCCGTATAGTATTTTCAGTTCAAATAGCTGTTGTTTTTTGTATTGCCTGAGTAACTCAGGCGATAATTGTTGCCCAGTAATTGACTCTAAGACTTCCGTTAAGGGTCTGCCAGATTTGCGGCTTTCAATTAATGCCTGCCTCATCTGTTCGGTATTGACATAGCCAGATTGCACTAGCTTGTTGCCAAAAGGCGAAAACTCTGTTCTGGTAGTTAGAGCGGTACTGCGCCGTTGTGGTGACGAGTTCATAAATGAGCGAATGAGTAGGGAAACCTCTGCTTAAAGTATTCCCAGGCTGTGAGACAGAATTCTCATTTGCCAAAAAAGTCATAAGTCTCCGAAACAGTTCTGTTAGCGATAGCTCAATACAGTTCAGATAAGACCAAAATACTTGTAGAGACGGCGATTTATCGCGTCTCAAAACCCACAATTTTCTACTATTAGCCCTTAACCCAAGCTTATTGCGCTATAGCTAACAGCATAAAAAATCCCAAAGCCAATGCCTTTAGCTATGGAAAAAGAAAAAAAGATTTCAAATAAGCATTGCTAAACCCCTATAGCGCGGATCTATTGACCAATCTCCCCAATCCCCAGTCCCTAATACCCAGTCCCCAGTCCTACTCGTTCGGGTTCCCGCCTTAGTGGCGTCTGGGCTAACGTGTTCACCATTTGTCACAATAAGATGACGGTTATATCAGTTCCAGGAACTTGTCGGCAACAAAATCAGCCTCAGCGGCACGTCGTGGATGACGACGGTTGCAAGCTGTAGAGATACACTGCCATAAATAGGATCTGGAATGAGTAGATAATGATGGATGAAAATAAACAGATAAACAATACAAGCCAGCAATTGGGTGAACCAACAGAGGTAAAGCAAGCAATGAAGAGTGACTCCCCAGCCCAAATTAATTTCAATGAATCTGGAAGCGAGGTGACAGAGCAAGTGGCAGCCCAAACAAATATGTCAGGGGATACTGCTACTCTCAATTCCGAAAATAGCGTCGCTGCAACTGAGAAAACTGAAGTGGAAACGGCAGCTTTGGCAGAACTAACTCAACAAATCGAATCCGTTAAAACGCAACTAGAGGAGCGTAGTACTCAATATATGCGGATTGCCGCTGATTTTGAGAATTATCGGAAACGCACTAGTAAAGAAAAAGAAGACCTAGAGTTGCAGGTGAAGCGGAATACGATTTTGGAATTGCTGCCAGTGGTCGATAATTTTGAGCGGGCGCGATCGCACCTGAAACCTCAATCTGATGGCGAAATGACCATGCACAAAAGTTACCAAGGCGTTTACAAACAATTAGTAGATAGCCTGAAGCGCTTGGGTGTATCACCAATGCGTCCTGAAGGTCAAGAATTTGATCCTAACTTGCATGAAGCAGTAATGCGGGAACCTACGGATGAACATCCTGAAGGAACAGTGTTAGAAGAGTTAGTGCGCGGATACTTCTTAGGCGATCGCGTGCTACGCCATGCAATGGTCAAGGTAGCTGCTCCCAAGGAAGATAGCCCTGCGGCATCAGAAGATCAGTCGAGTTCAGCCAACAGTTAAGCTGTAATCGCTCGCCTCGCTGACCTCAAGTGCCTGGGTTCTAGCAAGAACAAGCATCGCGTACCTATACAAGGACAAGGCTTTGGATAACTCTCTGTGTTTCACCTTCTCTCTTGCTACCAGTAACAGGGGTTCCACAGACGTTATCCGCTAGCCTTGGTTCGGAGCAAAAAAAGTTAGTCCGCGACACATTACAGCAGAAAGACTCAGTAAAAATACTGTCAAATATGGGAAAAGTTATTGGGATCGACTTAGGCACTACTAACAGTTGCGTCGCAGTTTTGGAGGGCGGTCAACCACTGGTGATCTCCAATTCTGAAGGTGGACGAACTACTCCAAGTATTGTGGGATTTGGGAAGAGTGGCGATCGCTTGGTTGGTCAATTGGCAAAGCGCCAAGCCGTAACCAATGCTGAAAACACAATTTACAGTATTAAACGATTTATCGGGCGACGTTGGGAAGACACTGAAGTAGAACGCGATCGCGTCCCCTACAACTGTGTCAAAGGTCGAGATGATACCGTTGATGTCCAAATTCGCTCAAAAAACTACACGCCACAAGAACTATCTGCTATGATCCTGCAAAAGCTGAAGCAGGATGCAGAAAATTTCTTGGGTGAGGAAGTCACTCAGGCAGTGATCACCGTACCAGCATATTTTACAGATGCTCAAAGACAAGCCACTAAAGATGCTGGCACGATCGCAGGATTAGAAGTCCTGCGAATCATCAATGAACCAACAGCTGCGGCTTTAGCTTTCGGATTAGAAAAGCAAGACCAAGAGCAGCTAATTTTAGTATTTGACTTGGGAGGCGGTACCTTCGACGTATCGATCCTGCAACTTGGGGATGGCGTTTTTGAAGTTAAAGCGACTTGTGGTAACAACCACTTGGGTGGAGACGACTTTGATAATGCGATTGTCCTTTGGATGATGGAACGCTTTCAGGAACAAGAGAAAATCGACCTTTCCAAAGACAAGATGGCATTGCAACGCCTGCGGGAAGCAGCGGAAAAGGCAAAAATTGAACTCTCCAATATGGTAAGTACTTCCATCAACTTGCCATTTATCACAGCTGATGACGGCGGGCCAAAGCATCTGGAGATGGAACTCAGCCGCTCTAAATTTGAAGAACTCGCAGGGAAATTGATTGAAGGTACCATCGAACCGATGATCCAAGCGCTCAAAGATGCGGATCTTAAACCATCAGCCATAGATCGGATTATTTTGGTAGGTGGTTCTACGCGTATTCCCGCAGTCCAAAATGCCCTGATTAAGTTTTTCAACGGCAAAGCTCCCGATCGCTCCATCAACCCTGACGAAGCTGTAGCATTGGGAGCGGCTATCCAAGCAGGTGTATTGGGTGGCGAAGTCGATAATCTCTTACTATTGGATGTCACCCCTCTATCTTTGGGAATTGAAACCTTGGGTGAAGTATTCACCAAAATTATTGAGCGCAACACCACAATTCCTACGAGTAGATCACAAGTTTTTTCCACAGCGGTTGATGGGCAAACCTCTGTAGAAATTCATATCCTCCAAGGTGAACGGGCAATGTCACGAGATAACAAGAGTCTCGGCAAATTTCTGCTAGCAGGAATTCCCCCATCGCCCCGTGGTGTACCGCAAATTGAAGTATCCTTTGAAATCGATGTTAATGGCATCCTGAAGGTTTCTGCCCAAGACAAAGGTACTGGTAGAGAACAGAGTATTAGAATTACCAATACAGGTGGCTTGAGTACCAACGAAGTCGAACGGATGCGCCAAGAAGCCGAACTGTTTTCCGAAGAAGATAGAAGACGTAAAGAACTGGTTGAACTCAAAAACCAAGCAGATAATCTGTTGTTCAGCTATGAATCCACCATCAAGGATAATAGCAACTTTATCGGCGACCAGATGAAAACCTTGGCTAGTGAAAAAGTTTCACAACTCCAAGCTGCAATGATTGACTCCAGCATTTCCACAGTGGAATTTAAGCAGCGCTTAGACGACTTCCAACAAACCCTGTTTGCAATTGGTGCTGATGTCTACAATCGAGCTAACAATCAAAGTGATGAGATTGAGGAGTCTTCAGGTAGTCACTTTACCCCAGAAGTAGACTCACCAATGAATGGCACACTAATACCACAATTCAATTTTGATTTTGACGAAGAAAGTACCGCACAGGCTGATTATGAGGCGATAGATTAAGGGTTGGGAATGGGGCATTGGGCATTGGGCATTGGGCATTGGGCATTGGGAATGGGGCATTGGTGGAGAGGGGAAAATTCTTCTCCCTTGCTCCCTGCTTCTTCCCCAATCCCCTAGGTTGCAAATTTTCATTAAGACATTTTAATATATAGCCGTAGTCACACAGATTAGGACAGTGTTGATTGCTCAAAGTCTTGAAACAACTGGGTTTTTACTCAGCACGGGCTAAACGCCCCGCTACCGCTAACAGCACTCAGCACTCAGCACTTAGCTATATCTAAATATTTAGCGAAGTTTCACAAGACCCCAGCAGTTTGCTAGATTGTAGAAGCAAATTACTTTGAGCTAGGCAGTGTGCCAGTTCAAATGTACTTCCATTGCATAAGGGTGGTTTTCCACACCTAATGGTGCGGCTAGCTCCTCTGGTTGATGGGCGGGGTTTTCCTCTCCTAAGTAGCACAATTGTAAAAGAGACAGCCGACTCGGCAGTGAGAAGTCTGAGCAGAGGCTTCCCCTGTTCCTAACTTCTATAGCTTTTGTCGTCTCCCACGAGGAAAGCACCTGTGCTCAAGATTTGTCGGTGATTTTTGTAAAAGGTAAAGGGTAAAATCAGTTATTAACAAAAATTAATTTTATCTTCTGCCTGGACTCCGGCAAGCTTCCCTTTAAAGGATACTGTGTTGCTCTTGCATATTCTGTAAAGCAAAACGCCTTCCCGTAAAGTAGCAAGCGACCGTGAGTGACGTTCTACTGACTTCTGCTTTCTTCCTTCTAACTTTTACCTTTGCTATATGGCCCGCGACTATTATGAAATCCTGGGTGTCTCTCGTGACACCGACAAAGAAGAAATCAAACAAGCCTATCGCCGTTTAGCCCGGAAGTATCACCCAGATGTGAACAAAGAACCGGGGGCGGAGGATCGCTTTAAAGAAATTAACCGCGCTTATGAGGTACTCTCGGAACCCGAAACCCGCGCTCGTTACGATCGCTTTGGGCCAGAGGGTGTGTCGGGTGCTGCTGGCTCGGGCTTTCAAGATGTCGGCGATATGGGTGGTTTTGCCGATATCTTTGAAAGCATTTTTAGTGGCTTTGCTGGCGGTATGGGTAATCCCACGCAACAAAGACGGCGCAGTGGGCCTGCGAGGGGCGATGACCTGCGGCTAGACCTGAAGTTAGACTTTCGGGAAGCGGTATTTGGTGGCGAAAAAGAAATTCGCATTTCACATTTAGAAAATTGTGAAGTCTGTAGCGGTTCTGGTGCTAAACCTGGAACCCGCCCTCGGACTTGTTCAACTTGTAGCGGTTCTGGTCAAGTCCGCCGTGTCACGAGAACACCCTTTGGCAGTTTCACCCAAGTCTCGACTTGTCCCACCTGTAATGGCACTGGGATGGTCATTGAAGATAAGTGTGATGCCTGTGATGGTAAGGGCGCAAATCAAGTCACAAAGAAACTCAAAATTACCATTCCGGCTGGGGTAGATAATGGCACACGCTTACGGATTTCTAGTGAAGGAGATTCCGGTCAGCGCGGCGGCCCTCCTGGGGATTTGTATGTTTACTTGTTCGTCAATGAGGACGAAGAATTCCAACGGGATGGGATTAATATTCTCTCGGAAATCAAAGTTAGCTACCTGCAAGCAATTTTAGGTTGTCGGTTAGAGGTAGATACGGTAGATGGCCCAGTGGAACTGATCATTCCAGCTGGAACCCAGCCAAATACGGTGATGAAGTTGGAAAATCGTGGCGTACCCCGCTTGGGTAATCCCGTAAGTCGTGGGGATCACATGCTGAACGTATTAATTGATATTCCCAATAAAGTCACCCCAGAGGAGAGGGAACTGTTGGAGAAGCTGGCTAAAATTAAGGGAGATCGCACTGGTAAAGGCGGTCTAGAAGGATTTTTGGGAAATTTATTTAAGTGATCAAGCCCTCTTCTGTTTCAACTCCCGATGCTCAACTTGATTTACGCGGCACTCCTTGCCCAATTAATTTTGTACGGACAAAATTACGTCTGGAAAAAATGCCATTGGGAGGTTTGCTAGAAGTCTGGCTAGACCCTGGTGAGCCGATTGAGCAAGTTCCCGATAGTCTGACAATGGCAGGTTATCAGGTGGAACAAATTACAGATTGTGCTGGTTATTTTTCTCTGTTAGTGCGCCGTCCACTTGCTGGCCAATGACAGGGGAAAATTTTGCTGTAACTGGACAGTTATTGGGTACGGTGGTCGCTGTACAGGCTAATTTTTACCGAGTACAGCTGGATCAAGAGGATGGGGAGCAGAAGAGTAGGGGAGCAGAGGAGAAACTGAATTTAAATGCCCCTCTGCCCCTCTGCCCCTCTGCCCCCTTGCCTCCCCTGCTTCTCTGTACTCGGCGAACACGTCTGAAAAAAATCGGACAACAGGTGATGGTAGGCGATCGCGTTGTGGTAGAAGAACCAGATTGGGCTGGAGGACGGGGTGCGATCGCTGATGTTCTAGCCCGTCAAAGCGAATTAGATCGTCCGGCGATCGCCAATGTTAACCAAATCCTATTGGTATTTGCCGTTGCCGATCCACCTTTGGAACCTTATCAACTCAGTCGGTTTCTAATTAAAGCTGAGTCTACTGGCTTGGATGTACTTTTATGTTTGAATAAAAGTGATTTAGTTTCATTGCAGGAACAGCAGCAAGTTAGCGATCGCCTTCTCGGTTGGGGCTATGAACCAATATTTATCAGTGTTAAAGATGGTATTAATACTGACCAAGCAGCCAAATACCTGAGCAATAAAATTACTGTAATCGCTGGGCCTTCCGGCGTTGGCAAATCCAGCCTGATTAATACGCTAATTGACTCTGCCAAGCTGCGAGTTGGAGAAGTTTCTGGTAAACTGGCTCGTGGTCGTCATACCACTCGCCATATAGAATTATTTGAGTTGCCTAGCGGTGGTTTGCTGGCAGACACTCCCGGTTTTAATCAGCCGGATATGGATTGTATCCCAGAAGAATTAATCCACTATTTCCCAGAAGCCAGAAAGCGGTTAGCAGTTGCTAGCTGTCGATTTAGTGATTGTCTGCATCGAGACGAGCCTGAATGTGCGGTGCGGGGAGACTGGGAACGATATGAACATTATTTAGAATTTTTGGACGCTGCGATCGCTCATCAAACACAGCTACACCAACAAGCTGATCCAGAATCCACCATGAAGCTAAAAAGTAAAAGCAAAGGCAAAGGGCAGAGTCAATACGAACCCAAACTAGAAAGTAAAAAATATCGCCGGATTTCCCGAAAGACTCAGTTACAAGACTTGCAGGAGTTATATCGGGATGAAGAATAAGGAGTGCAATGTCTACGATGGGCTGTGACGCTCGCGGACTCGCTACCGCTACGCTATCGGTGTAGCACTTCTATGCAAAGGTTGGTCACGATAGCATAGATACAAACATAAAAACTATCTTCTATGTCTCAGCCCCTTGCTGCCACCCCTAGTTTAGAAGATGTCACTGAGAGTATAATTTTCCCACCAGGTGATATCTATAGTGACGAACCCCCTTTGGAATCTGACTTACACCGAGAACAAATTGATTTACTCATTCGCTTGATTAAATGGTGGTGGCGCGATCGCGAAGATTTTTATGCTACCGGCAACCTGACGATCTATTTCAGTCCCAATCAGAAAAAGTCAGAAGAATTTCGAGGGCCGGATTTCTTTGTGGTTTTAGATACAGAGAAAAAAGACCGCAAAAGCTGGGTTGTATGGCAAGAAGACGGCAAATACCCCAATGTGATTATTGAGCTATTATCTAATTCCACTGCCTCGGTTGATAAAGGTTTAAAAAAGCAAATTTACCAGAATACATTTCGCACTCCAGATTACTTTTGGTTTGACCCAAATAACCTAGAGCTACAGGGATTTCACTTAGTTGATGGGCAATATCAAGACCTTGTACCCACTGAGTCGGGTTGGTTGTGGAGTCAGCAGTTAGGGCTTTATTTGGTAGTATATTTAGGGAAATTACGCTTTTTTACCCCAGATGGACAGCTGGTGATGTTGCCAGAGGAAGAATCAAACCAGCAGTTAGAGCAGGTAAACCAACAGTTACAGCAAACAAATCAACAATTAGAACAAGAACGTCAACGGGCTGCAATATTAGCAGAACGCTTGCGAGCCGCAGGTATTGATCCTGAGCAAATATTCTGAAAAATAGAATTTTATCTCTAAACTAGGCATAGAAAAATAGTGCTATGAACCAAACAATATCTGATAAAGTCCGTTGGACAACTTCAGACTTAGAATTACTTGCAACTGACGAATGGAAGCGCTATGAGATTATTGACGGAGAGCTATTTGTGACTAGAGCGCCTCACTGGAGACATCAAGGCACTGCGGGCAATATATGCTTAGAATTACAAATTTGGTCTCGCTCTAGTGCGCTAGGGGAAACCCGTCAAACTCCCGCCATAATTTTTACAGATGCTGATAATGTCATACCCGACGTAGTTTGGATTAGTCATGAGCGTTTAGCACAATTACTAGATGAAGAAGGGCATTTGAGAGGAGCGCCAGAATTGATTGTAGAAGTGCTTTCTCCTGGGACAACTAACGAACGTCGAGATCGAGAAGCCAAGCTAAAACTATACTCATCCACAGGAGTCCAAGAATATTGGATTGCAAATTGGCAATTACAGCAGCTAGAAGTTTATCGCCGAGAAGCTGCTCAATTAAAACTGATCGCAACCTTGCTGGCTGATGACGAAATCACATCACCACTTTTACCAGGTTTCGGCGTTAGAGTTCAGCATTTTTTTATATAATTCTGGTGTAGGCGTAGCCCGCAGTAAGCATCGCTCATTAAACTCAGCTGCACCAACTAGCTAGGCAAAGGTCAGAGTCAGTACAAACCAAAGTTAGAAAGTAAAAAATACTGCCAAACTTTTCAAAAGACTCAGTTATAAATGACGTTTTTTTAAACCAACGTGAGTCTCCTATAGAAGCACACGTTAAGCCAGAATATTGCCGGGAGAAGAAGCAAACCCGCAATTGAGTAAGTCGGCGATCAAAATTCAATGTATGTGAAGAAATATAAACTTGAAGTAGGGTGTGTTATGCCGTAGGCTAATGCACCTTGAATTGTTGAGGCGAGTTAGCTGAAAAATTGACAGAACGCTTACGAGCCAAAGGTCTTGAACCAGAGTAAATATTTTCAGTGCAGGATTATACAATAAACAAATAGGCACATATTACAACTAGTTAATAACAAAAGGCAGTGAAGGCATAACAAATGTTGTACCCTCACAAGCACTGTAATTAACTCAATTGAAAACTATTCTTACGATCCCCATAAAGTCTTAAAATATTGTTAATTTCAGCCAAACCTCTCGACCTTCAACTTACAAGTATCACCCCAAAATCACTATGGCTATCGGCTACGTCGCGCTTGTACTCCACGCACATCTACCCTTCGTTCGTCACCCGGAAAGTGACTACGTGCTGGAGGAAGAATGGCTCTATGAAGCCATCACAGAAACCTACATCCCCTTATTGAAAGTATTTGAAGGCTTAAAGCGAGACGGTATCGACTTTAAAATCACGATGAGTATGACACCCCCTTTAGTGTCGATGCTTCGTGATCCTTTGCTTCAAGAACGCTACGAAGCACACTTAGCTCAACTAGAAGAACTTATAGCACTAGAAGCAGAACATAATGTCAACAACGGACATCTTCGTTATTTAGCCGAACATTACGCGACTGAGTTTAGCGAAGCACGTCAGCTATGGGAACGCTACGGCGGGGACTTGGTGACAGCTTTTAAGAAGTTCCAAGACAGCAACAACCTGGAAATCATCACTTGCGGCGCTACTCACGGCTATTTACCGTTGATGAAAATGTATCCACAAGCAGTGTGGGCGCAAATTCAGGTAGCCTGCGAACATTACGAACAAACCTTTGGACAAGCACCCAGAGGCATTTGGTTGCCTGAATGTGCCTACTATGAAGGTTTAGACCGGATGCTAGCTGATGCTGGGTTACGCTACTTCCTCACTGATGGACATGGCATCCTTTATGCCCGTCCCCGTCCACGCTTTGGCACTTATGCCCCCATTTATACAGAAACTGGTGTTGCTGTATTTGGCCGAGATCATGAATCTTCCCAACAGGTATGGTCTTCTGAGGTGGGCTATCCTGGGGCGGCGGAATATCGGGAATTTTACAAAGATTTGGGCTGGGAAGCAGAATATGAGTATATTAAGCCCTATATTATGCCCAATGGCCAGCGGAAAAATACGGGTATTAAGTATCATAAAATTACTGGGCGTGGCTTAGGGCTGTCAGATAAGGCGCTTTACGATCCGTATTGGGCTAGGGAAAAGGCCGCAGAACACGCTGCTAATTTTATGTATAATCGAGAGCAGCAATCTGAGCATCTCTATGGGATAATGCAACGTCCGCCAATTATCGTTTCGCCTTATGACGCAGAGTTGTTTGGACATTGGTGGTATGAAGGCCCTTGGTTTATCGATTACCTATTCCGCAAGTCGTGGCATGACCAAGGAACATATCAAATGACCCATTTAGCAGACTATTTGCGAGAACAGCCAACGCAACAAGTCTGTCGTCCTTCGCAATCAAGCTGGGGTTTCAAGGGTTTCCATGAGTATTGGTTGAATGAAACGAATGCATGGATTTATCCGCATTTGCACAAAGCTGCTGAACGGATGATTGAAATTTCGCACCTAGAACCAGAGGATGAGTTGGGGGAAAAAGCATTGAACCAAGCGGCGCGGGAATTGTTATTAGCACAATCTTCTGACTGGGCTTTTATTATGCGGACGGGAACGATGGTACCCTATGCAGTTAGACGGACGCGATCGCACCTAATGCGGTTCAATAAGCTCTATGAAGACGTTAAAGTTGGCAAAGTTGACAGTGGTTGGCTGGAAAAAGTCGAGTTAATGGATAATATCTTCCCCGAAATCAACTATCGCGTCTACCGTCCGCTATAGTCTCACAAAAAATAATTAACAGCAGTAGGGTGGGCATTGCTCACCCTATATTATTAGCTAAAGGCTATCTGGATCAATATTTAATTCTCGGAGTTTAGCAGCTAATCTTTGCGCTTTTTGCTCCGTTTGCTGTCGATCCTCTTCTGCGGCTTGTCGTGCAGCTGCTTCCTCTTCATGAGTTAGGAGTATTTGACCTGTAGCTGGATTGTAAAAGCGCAGTTTTCCCGCCTCCAAGTGTAACTCTAAACCCAAAACTTCACTGGGTAGGGATACTGTACCATCTGGCAAGATATTGGTTGCCACTGGGAAATAATTCCCATCTACCAAGTGTAAACCCTGGAGTTGGGGATTGAGATAATCGCCAGTGGGGTCATATTGAAAATATTCACGCACTCCCAGAAAGGTGTAAATTCCTTTCTTTGCACCTTGGTCTTTGCTGCGGGTGTTTTTTGAGGTAATCTCTAGAACAAAATCTGGGGTTTGATTATTTTCTTCCCAGGTTTTGTAAGAGCGTCTGTCACGGTTTTCCACTCTAAACATTACAAATACATCTGGTGCGACAACTGATTCTGGATAATTTTTTTCGTAGTAAATAAATAGATTACCAGCGACGTATACATCTGGATGATTTTGAAAATAAATCCGTAGCGCATTTATTGCATAAGCCAAGTAACTGAACTGGATATCTCCTTCAGCCATCGGCTTACCATCCTCATCTGGGTACTCAATCGGGGTAACGGGGATATACTCTACTGAGGCTGTCATGGTCGGATACCTCAACTCAACTAGGGCTAGATTTAATTTAACCTTGTTTTAAGTTGTAGGTACCCGCACATCAATTTAATTATCAGACTTTAACTTATGCATCAAACCAGAAAATTATTCTTATCTCATTAGGAGATCCTAATTCGAGAAGTTCTTTAATAAACTGTTCAGAACAACCTACATATTCTTTATAACTTGTCACCCAAGATACTTCAGTTGTTTCAGGTTCTTGTTTCCAGTTTGGCAGCACAAAATAGAGCTTTTCTCCTGCTGGAAACTCAGCCGGAAACGAAGCATTATCCTGAAATAAGTGTGCATACTGATGTTTTACGTATGCCCATTGAGTTACATACTGATTTTCCCAATCATAACCAATAATCTCTTGAAGCAATAACCAAGAATGTCCAAAATCCAAACCACATTGGTTTTCTGAAAAAGATTTCTTGTAGAAATCATTCATATCTTCAGGAAAACCTCGTGGTTCTGAAATCGGCTCAACGACAGCGTACATTGTTCGGCGTAGATTATCTTGACAAACGCCAGCAAGTGCCGCAAATAATTTATAGGGTCGTCCAATTTTAGTAGATTCTACAGGTACAGTTTTTCCTTTAGACCATTCTTTTTTTACAGGTTCGGGAATGGGTTCCCACTTTCCATTTCTATGAATCTCTGCGTAAAGATGTATATCTGTCCCCATATTTATAACTTTCAAATACAGCTACTAATCATTTAGCGTTTGGTAAATTAACTAATCTAATTAATTGATAAAAAAGCCATTAATCTATAATTACATCAGCTAGTAACTCATCCATTTCATCGCTCATTTCTTGAGTATAAGGAATTAGTTTATAAGGTTTCTGCATAACATCATTCATCAAAAAGTCAAGGAAAAGTCTCATTATAATGCCCTCATCTTCATCAAGATTAACATTCATTATCAGTTTCTAATCTAACTAAGAAATAGACTTGGAAGCATAACATATAAAAAAGACAGGCATCTTGCCTGTCTTACAAATAATGATTTCGCAAAGAATTTAGAAATTCATCTCGGCAGCTTGAACTTTTTCAACCTGCTTCTTCTTCAGCACAAGCATAACTTGAGCCAACATTACAAGAGCGATGAACGCAATCATCCATTTGACTCTGGAAGCGTCTTGCAGTACGATTTCTGCATCTATTTGACCGAATCCACCGACGTTCGGGTTGCTGGTCAAAGCATCACCAGTCTTAACTGCTTGCCCTTCGGAAACAAGCAGGTCTGGCCCTAAAGGAATCGTATCAACGACAACATCACCCGATTCAGATTGGATGTTTACTAAATATTTAACGTTACCGTCTCCATCTTCCTCTTTGGCAATCTTGGTAATTGTGCCAGTAGCGGAAGCGTTGTAAACAGCGTTATTGCTCTTTTCGCCTGTGGGATAAACTTGTCCGCGTCCCCGATTACCACCTACGTGAACTGAATATTTACCGAAGTGGATGTTTTTGTCGGTTGCGGGGTTGGGAGAAAGAACTGGGAAGACGATTTCCTGATACTGTTCACCGGGTAAAGGGCCGACGATGACGACGTTATCTTTGCCTTCGCTGTAGGGTTGGTAGAAAGTGTCGCCAACTTCTTCTTTAAGTTCTTCGGAAAGACGGTCTTCAGGAGCAATCTTAAAGCCTTCGGGTAGCATCAGTACTGCACCGACGTTCAAGCCAACCTTAGAACCATCGGCACCAACTTGCTGGGCGGACAGATCGTAGGGGATTTTCACCACAGCTTTGAATACAGTGTCAGGTAGCACCGATTGGGGAACTTCCACTTCTGTAACCTTGGCGGCTAGGTGACAGTTGGCACAAACAATTCGCCCTGTTGGTTCGCGGGGGGTTTCGGGATAGGTTTGCTGTGCCCAAAATGGATAGGCGGCAGCTGATTGAGGAAGGGCTAGATCGCTGGTGAAGTAAAATGTCACAGTAGCGATCGCTATGAGCAATGTTTTTACAATCGCTCTAGCACTGCGAGTTAACCTCGCTCTTAAGAAAACATTTCTCATCTCTAATAAGGGCAACGATTGAATTAGTCATTAGTCATTGGGCATTAGGAGTGCTGAGTGCTGAGTGCTGAGTGCTGAGTGCTGAGTGCTGAGTGCTGAGTGCTGAGTTAGGAGTTACTATTATCTACTCTCCTCTGCCCCTCTCCCTCTGCCCCTCTACTTCCTCACTCCCTTACTCAGCACTCAGCACTTTGCACTCAGCACTGATTAACCCCACCAAGGTGCATCACCTGTGCGGAAGTCGGTTTCAGTCCAAGGGGTTAAAACGATTTTGTCGTCGTTGACGCTGGTATGGGCTAAAGCCAGAGACAGAGGTGCTGGGCCCCGAACAACCTTACCAGTTTCGTCATACTGGGAACCATGACAAGGACATTTAAATTTGTTCTCAGCAACGTTCCAGGGGACGACACAACCTAAGTGGGTGCAGATGGCGTTAATGCCATAATCTTTGATCGCTTCTTTGCTGTCTACCACAATATAGGTAGGATCTCCCTTTAGTCCTTGGACTAGGTTGCGATCGCCTGCATTCCGGTTTTCTAGAAATTTAGCGACGCTAACATCGTTACCTAGCTCGTCTTTTGCCGTTACACCGCCACCAGCGCCACCAGTGGCGGGTGGAATAAAGTAGTTGACAACGGGATACAATGCACCCAGAGCTACTCCAGTGACAGTCCCAAAAGTGAGCAGATTCATGAACTGACGACGCCCCATATCGGGCACGTCTGCTGATTCAGAAAATTGAGCCATAATCTACGCGCTCTTTGTGTATTTTGTTAAGCATTTTGACAAAAGTACTAGTAACTTGAGGAACTCTTGTCTAAGTCGAAATGCTAGCGCTCACAACGATGCCATACTTCTTTGTTGCAAGATATAAAAAGCATCTTTTCTGTTAGCATTACATTTCTTTATATCCTTATCATACTGGAGTCACGGAACTTAACATCATAACTAAATGTAAAATCTGATTGAGAAAAGCTATGACAGGACAGGAATTACGCCAGATGTTGCTTGATAAGTGGGGATATTCTTACGATGTCCAGTTCCGGCGGGCACAGGGGAAGATATTTTTGCAAGTAATGTGGAAATATCTAGAGCAAGCTTCTTTTCCCTTGAGTGAGGTGGAGTACCAAGAACATCTCGATAGCATTGCCAATTATCTTCATGCCTTGGGTGGGTCAACACAGGTACAATCTTTTATTGCTCAAACACGCGATCGCCCCCGGCTCGGCAAGGCTGTTAGCATTCCTCTAGATTTGGGTGAACGCACTTCGGAATGGATATTATGACCTGCTATTGCATTAATGTTAATAAATTTCTGAATATCTACAGTATTTCTATTCCAAAAATACCATAGTATGCTATAGAATTCTTTTGCCCACTGCTACATCTCTATCTGGCTGAATTAATACAACCTCTCCATCGTCTAGCACTACTCCCAAGACTAAAACTTCCGAAATAAAATCGGCAATTTGACGGGGTGGAAAGTTAGTAACAGCTAATATTAATCTGTTGATTAATTCCTCTTGCTCATAAAGTTTAGTAATTTGGGCACTAGATTTTTTAATGCCCAAATTACCAAAATCTATCCACAATTTATAAGCTGGTTTTTTCGCTTTAGGAAACTCTTCAACTTTGATGACTTTGCCAACATGAATCTCAATTTTTTCAAAGTCACTATAGCTACTAAACATTTGGTCAAAAACTCAGCACGAACATCTTTTTAGCTATTCCCTGTAACCTGTAACCTGTAACCTATTCCATCTGTTATTTACCTGTGAGCTTCACCAGTCCAACACCACCGAAATAAAGCCCTAAAACTGCTCCAGCTAAAAGACTTTGAGTCAGGGGATCAGTAGAAGGTGTAAGGACGGCTCCTAAAACCACTGCTCCCATAATTACGTAACGCCAACCAGAAATCATGCGTTCAGATGAGACAATGTTCAAATTACCGAGCAAAAGTTGGATGATGGGAATTTGAAACGCTAAACCAGTGCTGAATAACAATAGCAGCACAAATTCAAAATATTTATCAATTGACCAAAGTTGTTCGACTACATCTGCTCCGTAGCTGATGAAAAAGTTCAAAGCTGCGGGGATAAGAAGTAAATAGGCAAATATTAACCCCGCCCCAAATAGCACACTTGAACCCAAAACCACAGGCCCCAGTAAACGGCGTTCGCGGCGAGTTAGTCCTGGAACTACAAACTGGATAATCTGGTAAAGAATGAAAGGACTAGAAAGTATCAAGCCAGTGTAGGCTGCAACTTTGAGGGAGACAAAGAAATATTCTCCGGGTGCAAGTTGGAGAAACTTTACTCCTTGTGCTGGAACCTGAAGTAGCTGGACAATTGGCTTAACGGCAAAGAAACAGCCGATAATGCCCACTGCTACAGCAATCAGCGAATAGAAAATCCGCAGTCGCAACTCTTCTAGGTGGTCGAAAAGGGACATTTCGATTTCACCTGGCAACTCATTAAGAGGATCATTGTCTGAGTTGCCATATCCTTCTGAATCGAGATTGGGAACGTTTACAGTATCTACGTCTTGTGAAGGCGTCATGAGTCAGCTAGTAGGCAACATTTATAATTGAGTGATTGCTGAGTAAGGATTCAGGAGGCAGGAGATAGGAGGCAGGAGGCAGGAGGCAGGAGGAACCCACGTTTTAAAACGTGGCATTGATCTTGGACGCAATGCAAGTCGTGCTACGCATCTCGATACAATTCTTCTTTTAAACTGGGCAATGACCCAGCAACTTTAGTTTTTATTCATACTTCTTTCCTTCTGCCTCCTGCCCTCTGCCTCCTGCCTTCTTTGTAATTGTTTTTTGTGAGCAGTATTTTAACTCAGCACTCTTCATTATTTTATCTGGGGAATGCAGCTACCCAAGATATGTTTTTGGGTGCTGTGGGTTTTTTTCCTGTTTTTTGGGCTTGCATCTGCATAAGTTAGTAGGAAGCCATCTTGTAGGCAATGCCTAACCTAAAAAAGGGTGGAACCGATAATTTAAAAATCACGTCTCTGCGGCTAGTAGCGCTGAGTAAATTCACACAACATCAACATATAATACTCAGTTTTGAAAATCCGGTTCATCAAGGTGGCATCTCATCTATACATAGCGCAATCGGAAATTTTTAGCTGAGGTTGGGTATGAACCGGACAATTTGCATTGCCCTGATGGCATTGCCTGTTTATTTATACAATGTTGAGCTAAGTACTACAAGTAGTAGTGACGTGCCAATTGTCAAAAACCAGTTTCCCATAATAACTGCTCTAATTGGTTACAGTACAAATGCTCAGTCATACATCTTGCCGTGGCAAATATCGGCTAGAGATGACCAAACCGAAGATTGCCTTCGTGCTGGCATTTGCAAGGATTGATAAAAGAAGGCAGTCCCATTATCAAAGAAAATTAATGGTTGTAAAAAATCAACGTACAGTAGTGGTTACAGGAGCCTCGACAGGAATTGGTCAGGCGTGTGCTTTGCTTTTAGACCAGTTGGGCTTCTCTGTTTTTGCTGGTGTACGTCAAGAGATTGATGCTCAAACACTGAAACAGAAGGGATCACAAAGGCTCATTCCGATTTTTTTAGATGTTACCGACGCTGAATCGATCGCAGCTGCGGTTGATACGGTAACAAATGCAGTCGGTGGTGCGGGGATTTTAGGTTTAGTGAATAATGCCGGAATTGCCGTCCCTGGCCCCTTAGAATTATTAGCGATCGCAGAATTTCAACAACAAATGCTCGTGAATGTCACCGGACAATTAGCAGTGACACAAGGATTTCTTGGTCTATTACGCCAAAGTCGGGGTCGAATTGTCAATATGGGTTCCATCGCTGGTAGAAGTCCTGCGCCGTTCATGGGAGCTTATAATGCGTCAAAATTTGCCCTCGTTGCACTCACTGATGTGATGCGGATGGAATTACGACCTTGGGGAATCTCAGTTTCTATTATCGAACCTGGTGCGATCGCTACTCCAATCTGGGAAAAGTCCCTAAGTCAATCTGAAATAGCACAGCAGGATCTACCACAATCAGCACAAAATCTTTATGGTCAGGCGATGAATATTGTACGTAAGAAAATGCAGATTCTCGCATCTAAAGGAATTTCTGCGGATATTGTCGCTCAGGCTGTTGTTCACGCGCTCACTGCAAAACAACCCAAAACACGCTATCTCGTTGGACAAGATGCCAAACTTGGAGCTGTGCTGAAGCACATTTTGCCCGTTCATCTGCATGACCGGATAATTTTATACTCAATGGGTTTGTAAATTACTTGTTTGTCAGTTCACAAGTACAGCACGGCGTAAATACTACCACCATCTCAAGACAAGTTCAGGACTTACGCACTGTACGAATTAATCTCACCAAAATAGGTTGTTTTAGGGTTTTATTTATTCTTTGATGGTAAATATATCAGCACTGTAGGGGCAATTCATGAATTGCCCCTACCTGATAATCATTCTTTGCGACTGCTATTTGTGTAAGTCCTGATATAGGACTCATATTTGATTTCTGAAAAAACTCAGTACAACTAAGAAGCCTTCTTGACTGTTGCCTGTTGCCTATTGCCTGCCTACGCAAATGAGTTCAGAAATCAAAGCGGATTCCTATCTTTGTGTCAGTTAATACTTAATTAGTGGGCTACAGCCTCGCATTCTATGGCAATTTATTACTGAAATCAAGAAACAATAATTATACTAACCTATTCCAGCTAATTGGTATTAGGTAGACAACTCTTCTAGCCCTATCCATTCAGTGATAGATTGCCATTGGCTTACGTAAACAGTGGTATTTCTACGTTTTTCTTTTTGAGCTTTTTTAGGTAGTTTTCCCATGACAGCATCGGCGAACGAGCTAGATTCGTTCCATTTATAAATAGGCATCTCTTGCCAGCAGTGGCGACAAAACCAGTAAGTTTCTGCACCGCGTATATGTTCTAAAAGTACGCTTGAACAGCAAGGACAGTAATTCATATTTTTCTCAAATCCTGTGAATAAAAGTGTTATTGCAAATTAGAGAGCCAGTTGAGAAGCCCGTAGATATCTAAAACAATCTGTCTATATTTTGACTATAGTCTTTGAATATGAGGAACTTGTGAGGAAAGTTAAAATACTTAATATTTATACAAAAGTTATACACACTTCTTAAGTAATGCTCTCAGGCTTATTGATCTATCTCTTCACAAGATCCTCAAATTATTTTTCGTATCATCGATTAATTTCAAAGATTTCATCCTAACAAGACTATGAATTAAGGTAATCTCTTGAGATAACAGATCATCTATCTCTAATTTGACAATAGAATGAGTTTGGCGACTCTAAAATTCTATCTACTTCCTGGTTTAGCTACTAACTTGTTCTATATACCCTGTATTTAGTCTTATAAGATTTACAGGGCAGATTTATCAATATAAGTGATTTATTCTCTATTAGAGCCGAATAGTTCCCTATTTTCAACAATTTACTTCCTCTAGCGAACGCTAGCTTCTACTAGTTTGTCCTGATATCAAAAAGATCATTAGAATTGACAAATTAACCATGCGATTCAACGATCAACTGATTAACTTACCTAGCTTAAATCATGTTATTAATCGTTCTCCATTAACGATTAGCCCTGATAGTTTTGTAATTGAAGCTATTATCTTGATGAGTCAGGAAAGATGTAGTAATTATGCCCCTACAAGCTTCAACTTTTCATTGGATTTAAACCCCAGAAATCAAACATTAACTGGTTGTGTCTTGGTTCTGGAGAGAGGGAAATTATTAGGCATTTTTACTGAAAAAGATGTAATTAGTCTTATAGCTTCGGGAATAAACCTATCCACGATGACAATGGCTGAAGTGATGACACAGCCAGTAGCTACCCTTATACAATCAGATTCTCAAGATATTTTCACCGCTTTATCGTTAGTGCGTCAGCATCAAACTCACTATTTGCCAGTTTTGGACGATCGCGGGCAAGTGCTGGGGATTATTACCCAGACTAGCTTGCTACAAGCCTTTGACCTGATCAAAATGGTTGGGGTGGTTGACGGTTTACAGCAATATTTACAAAAATCCACAGATGAATTCCAGCCGGTTAATCAGCCAATTGAGATAGAGCAAGTCCGCTGCCAAACTCAAAATAACTTAAAACTATGGGTTGAGGCACAATCGACTGAAATCATGGAAGTTAATCAGGAACTTCAGCAAGCCCTTGAAGAACTCCAGGTAATAGAAGAAGAACTGCGCGAACAAAACGAAGAGTTAGCCGTTGCCCGTGAGCAAATAGAATTGGAACGAGAGCGTTACCAAGATTTGTTTAAGTTCGCTCCAGATGGTTACTTGGTAACTGATGCCGCAGGAATTATCCAAGAGGCTAACCAAGCAGCAGCAAAGTTGCTGGCTGTCCGCCAAAAATATTTAGTCAACAAACCATTAATTTTATTTATTTCTCGCCAAGATCACCAGACTTTTACCACCCGACTGAATAATTGGCAGCAGATACAGGAGTGGGAAGTTTACCTCAAACCACGGGGAGGTAGAATTTTCCCGGCTAGCATTAGAGCTGCTGCCATGTACGATTCAAAGGGGGATCTTGTTGGTTGGCGCTGGTTAATCTGCGATATTAGCGATCG
This sequence comes from Nostoc sp. CALU 1950, assembly GCF_051172895.1. NCBI lineage: Bacteria > Bacillati > Cyanobacteriota > Cyanophyceae > Nostocales > Nostocaceae > Nostoc > Nostoc sp. CALU 1950. The sequence goes on from NZ_JBDNJQ010000009.1 coordinate 43,299, forward strand.
CCAACAGGCAAAGGAATCACTGCGCCAAGCTTACGAGGAATTAGAAAAACGAGTGGCGGAACGGACAGCAGAACTTGTCATGTCCAACGTTCTGTTGCAACAAGAAATTACCGAACGCCAACGCGCAGAAGTTGCATTACGACACAGCGAAAACCTCTATCGCCAACTCGTGGAAAGTCAAACTGACATAATTATCCGCCTTGATTTGCAGGGGCAGATTACCTTTGCCAATGTGGCTGCTTGTCAAACCTTCGGCTGGAAAGAAGATGAGTTTTGTGGCCAGTCATTTTTCCAGTTTATTTATCCAGATGACTTGCCTAAAGCGATGGAAGATATGGCAATTTTAGGATCTTCATTCCATCCCTTGACTAATCGTGAGCGACGTGCATTTACAGTCAATGGTATCCGCTGGTTTCAATGGAATGCGATCGCAATTCATGATGACAAAGGAGAGGTTATTGAAATCCAAGGGGTAGGTAGAGATATTACCGAACAGCAAGCCGCGCTACACGAACGCCAACTTGCCGAAGCAGCACTGCGCCAAAGTGAGGAGAAATTTCGCACTTTTGCCGAAAACACCCACGCAATGATCTGGATTGGTAGCCCAGATTCATTTCATCCTTTGTACATTAGTCCTGCTTATGAGAAGATTTGGGGTCGTTCTTCCCAGCATTTATTTGAGCAGCAAGATTCCTGGATAGACAACGTTCATCCAGACGATCGCGATCGCGCTACCCAATCAATCGAGCAACTGCTTAGTGGTAGTCAAACTACTTCAGCAGAATATCGGATTTTGCGACCTGATGGATCAGTGCGCTGGATTTGGAATCGGGGCTTTGCTATCTATGATGACCAAGGAAAAATTAACTATTATGGTGGCATTGCCGAAGATATCACAGAGCGTAAACTCGCCGAAGAGTCACTGCGCCAGAGCGAGGAGAAATTTCGCACTTTTGCCGAAAATACCCAGGCAGTTATCTGGATTGCCAGCATAGATTCATTCCAAACCTTATATGTTAGTCCTGCCTATGAGAAGATTTGGGGTCGTTCTTGCCAAAGTCTATTAGAGCAACCTGAGTTATGGATAGACACCATTCATCCAGACGATCGCGATCGCTTAACCTTTACAGCAAAGCAACAGCTTATTAGTGAGTCGGTTTCAATAGAATATCGAATTTTGCGATCTGATGGATCGATGCGCTGGATCTGGGATCGAGGCTTTGCTATCTATGATCACCAAGGAAAAGTTCAGCACTATGGTGGCATCGCCGAAGATATCACCGAGCGCAAACTGTCCGAAGAGTCACTGCAAGAAAGTGAAGCGCGATTGAGTTTAGCTACCGAAGCAGCCCAAATGGGCATCTGGGATCGGAACCTGATCGCCAATACTTGTATTTGGTCTGCCAATATGGGGCCACTTTATGGTCTGCCGAGCAACACCTTGTGTCCAACCTTTGAAGACTATTTCAATTTCATCCATCCAGAAGACCGCGAATCTGTGGCTGCGAATATCGCTCGCATGATTGAGCAAGGAAAGGGATCTACAGAGTATCGAGTTATCTGGCCCGACGGCAGTTTGCACTGGTTAAACTCCAAAGGTCAAGTCTACTATAACGAACTCGGTCAGCCGATTCGGATGATCGGCACAAATCGGGATGTCACAGAGCGCAAGCTAGCGGAACAAAAAATCTTTGAACAAGCCGCTCTACTTGATATCGCCACCGATGCCATCTTGGTTCGAGATTTCCAGTCTCAAATCTTATTCTGGAATCAAGGTGCAGAGCGGATGTACGGTTGGCTGTCTACAGAGGTTATAGGACAAGATATCCAGGAGATTTTATATCCAGCAGGAACTCAGCAGCAACTAGAAGAACCGCTAAAAAGCGTAATTGAGAGTGGCTCGTGGCAAGGTGAGTTACATAAAATTACAAAATCCGGTCAAAAAATTATTGTGGAAAGCCGCTGGACATTGATGCGCGATGCTGCGGGAGAACCCAAATCTATCCTGACTGTTGATACTGACATCACCCAAAAGAAACAACTCGAAGAACAGTTTTTTCGTACCCAGCGATTGGAAAGCCTTGGTATCCTTGCAGGGGGTATTGCCCACGACTTGAACAATGTATTGACACCAATTTTGGCAGCGGCTCAATTGGTACAGGGAAAATTTTTCCAAGACGAGGAGCGTTCTGGGCAACTGCTGGCACTTGTAGAAAGCAATGCCAGACGCGGAGCAGCTTTAGTAAAGCAAGTCTTGTCTTTTGCGCGAGGATATAAAGGAGAGCGGACAATTATCCAAATCGAGTACCTGATTTCAGAAATTATCCAAATTGCTCAACAAACATTTCCCAAATCGATTGAATTTTCCACAGTTATTGCAGAAGACATTCGGGCGATCGCTGGGGACACCACACAACTGCATCAAGTGCTGATGAATCTGGTAGTAAATGCCCGCGATGCTTTGCCAGATGGCGGTAAAATCAAAATTTCTGCGGAAAATAAGTTTATAGATGAAGCTTATGCCAGAATGAATCTCGATGCCAAAGTCGGGCATTATATTGTGATTACCGTTGCTGATAACGGAATTGGCATACCACCAGCAATATTAGATAGAATTTTTGAGCCATTTTTCACCACAAAAGAAGTCAATGCAGGTACGGGACTCGGCCTTTCAACAGTGCTGGGTATTATTAGAAGCCACGATGGTTTTATCAAAGTGTCTAGCAATGTTGGTAAAGGCAGCAAATTTAACCTGTTCTTACCAGCTGTGGAAGCAATCCAAGAGTTCAAGATAGAAGAGATGGAACTGCTCCCAGGACAGGGAGAATTGATTTTAGTTGTAGATGATGAAGCGCAAATTCGGGAGATTGCCACAATCATCTTAGAAAACCATAACTATAAGATACTGGCTGCCAGTAATGGCATAGAAGCGATCGCACTTTATGCCCAACACAAGCATCAAATCAATGCTGTATTGATGGATATAATGATGCCGGAGATGGACGGAATTACCGCTATTCGCACCTTGAAAAAAATGAACAGCCAGGTTCAAATTATTGCTTGTAGCGGACTGAACTCAATGGAGGTGTTTGCCCAAGCCACTGATACTAATGTGCAAGCAGTTTTATCAAAACCCTATACGGCCAGAGAATTATTGAGCAGTTTACACAATCTATTCAGAGGGTAGTGTTGAGTGCTGAGTGCTGAGTGCTGAGTGCTGAGTGTTGAGTGCTGAGTGGGAAATCTCACTTCTTTACTCGGAACTGTTTTACCCAATGCCCAATGCCCAATGACAAATGACAAATGACAAATCCCTCACAAGTTCCTCAAATTGTTTTCCTAAGATTAAAATGTGGGCAACGTCGGCAAAATGGGGTTAATCCGGCTGATGAATATTGTTAGGAAAATTAATGATGAGTTAGCGATCGCAGGGCAAATTACACTAGATCAGCTAAAACAAATAGCTGATGAGGGTTATAAATCTGTACTTAATCTACGCTTGCCCGACGAAACAGGCTTACTGGTTGATGAACAGGAGAAGACTGAGCTTTTGGGATTGTACTACGTTAATCTCCCAACTAAATCTGAAGATATTAATAATCAAGGTACGCTCCAGATATATCAGACCATAATTGAATTACCCAAACCAATTCTGATACATTGTGATAATTCAATTCGTTCAGCCGCAATAGTATTGTTGTATATCGCCATCAAACAGGGAATGACATTTGAAAAAGCACTAGAAAAAATTATTAGCTTAGGTTTAATATAAGTAATTCGTAATTCGTAATGACGCTTCTACGTCACTAACGCTGCGCTAACGTAATTCGTAATTTTGGAGTTTCAAGGATTGCGGAAATGTACAGCATTTTCCCCAATAAAAGTTCCTGTCCGACTTCTATCTATTCGACCATCTTCCATGTACACAATACGATTGGCAATATCTAAAATACGATTATCATGAGTCACTAGCAAGATGGAACACCCTTGTTCTTTGGCTAGTTTTTGCATTAAATCTACGACATCGCGACCAGTCTTACTATCTAAAGCAGCAGTAGGTTCATCAGCCAGAACTAAACTAGGAGAGTTTACCAAAGCACGAGCAATTGCAACCCGCTGTTTTTGTCCGCCAGAGAGGTTTTCTGGATAGCTATTAATTTTTTGTCCTAATCCAACAGCTTCAAGTATAGATTTTGCTCGGCGTTGAGCCTTCTGCTTAGTCATCCCAGGCTGGATTTGAAGCGACATTTGGACATTCTGTTGAGCTGTTAAAAAACTCAGCAAGTTATGTGCCTGAAAAATATAGCCAATATTACGTCGCACCTGCACTAATTGGTCTTGAGTAGCTCCGCATAGCTCTTGCCCAAAAACTTTTAGACTACCCATTTGGACTGAACGTAAAGCACCAATCAAAGTTAGTAAAGAAGTCTTACCAGATCCTGATGGCCCGGTCATAATTACAATTTCGCCTGGTTGAATTGTTAGATTAATATCAAACAGAATTTGTTTACGCAAGACTCCTCGACCGTAGTAATGGCTGAGGTTTTCAATATTGACAAGAGGTTCTGACCGCATAATGAAACTATAGGAAAGGATATTAAAATATGTCAGCCGGGTCTGCTTCTCGAAGCTTGCGTATTGCGATGCTACCAGAGACAAAGCACATGACAAACGTCAAAACTAGCACTAGCAAGTTTTTATCAAGCTGCATAAACATCGGCAAGAGTGTGGCAGTGCGAGTGAGTTCATATAAACCCCAAGCAATTAGTACTCCAGGTAAAAATCCTAGCGTGGCTAAAATCATTGCTGCTTGAAATACAACACCAGAGAAGAAGGAATCTTTGTATCCGATCGCTTTGAGTGTGGCATACTCAGGTAGATGATCGTTAACGTCAGTATAAAGTACTTGATAGACGATAATCGTCCCGACAAAAAAGCCCATAACTGTACCAAGTATAAAAGTAAAACCAATAGGCGTGCTGCCACTCCAGTAGTTTACTTCAAAGTCTTTGTATTCTTGTTTAGATAGTACCTTTACATCTTTGGGTAAGTTTGCCCTCAAATTTTGCAACACTTTTACTGCATCTACACCTGGTTTTAATTTAATCAAACCAATATCAATTAATCCTGCGGTTCTACGCTCTTCAAAGATCCTTAAAAAATTCAAATCGCTAGTGATTAAAGTGCCATCAGAACCAAAAGTAACTCCTAATTCAAATAAACCACCAACATTAATTCGGCGTTCCTCTACCTCTGTAATTACACTTTTTTCTTGCTTAAACAAAGTGCTAATCGGCCCAAATTCAGTACGTGAACCCCAATCGAATAAAACTACATCAGGCTTTTTAATCTTATCTAGATTTTCAGCTACCCCTGGCATGTTGAATACTTGATTGTCAGGATTAATTCCATAGATCCGAATATTGCGGGTAATACTAGGATTTTGCGGGTTTTTCCAGATTCCAGAATCTACATAGATAGGGCTGACAGATTCTACTCCTTGAAAGCCCAATACTTGGTATAGCCGCCGTTGGGAAAATTGTTTCATGGCAATTAAGGCCACTGAGCGTGGACTAATCAGCACAATATCGCCTTGTAGACTGCTGTGCATACCAACTGCACTATCAAATAGAGCAGTTAGAAATCCCATCTGCATGAACATTAGTACCACGGCAAAGCTGATACCTGAAATGGCCACGAATAGCCTCGTCTTCTCCCGGATCAATTGCAACCATGCCAGGGGAATTTTATTACCACCAAGAAAGGATAAATTAAAACCTATCATTGCATCACATAAGTTAAGTTGAGTGTAATGTTTAGAACTTAAAATTGATAACTTCTACTCTTCTAAATTGATAAAATATACCACTCCCAACTCCCCATTCCAAAATTAAGGATTGATTGCTACTTCTACTTTGAGATTGATCAAACTCATAATTCGCTGACTGTCTTTCGGTAACAAACTGATTTTGACTTCCGCAACTCTGGCATCAACTGCTGCTGCTGGATCGTCATTGAGGACATCCCGCTTACCAATTTGGGGAATGATGCGGTATACAGTTCCTTGTAGTTTTCCAACAAAGGCTTTGTTAAGACTGGTGATAGTAGCTTTTTGCCCTATCTTCACTTTGGCAAGATCATTTTCGTAAACTTCAGCGATTACGTCCATTTGCCTAGTTTGTCCAATATCTGCGATCGCTTTAGTACCAACCATCTCTCCCGCACGAGTATGAATTTTTAAAACTTGACCATTCTGGGGTGCGGTGACAAAGGCAGTTTCTAAGTCTGCTTTGGCTTTCTGCTCAGATGCTACAGCACTAGCAATTTCTGCTTCAGCTTCCTGGATATCAGTCGGACGAACTTCTGCAATACTAGTTAGGGTAGATTTAGCTTGATTGAGTTGTCCCTGAATTGTTTCGACAATTTGGCGTTTTGAGTCTAGGAGTGAAGCAGAAATGGCTCCAGTTTCCTGTAGATATTTGTACCGTTGATGTTCTGTTTGGGCAATTCGTAATTCTGCCTCCAAGCGAGCGATTGTTGCTTTTTGCGCTCCTAAATCTCCCTCTTTCGCTCCGGCTTTGACTTTGGCTAGCCGTGCTTGGGCTACTTCAACTTGTCTTTGAGCCTGTTTCAAAGCAGCTTGCAATCGTTCGCGGCGATCGAGAACTGCGATCACCTGACCAGATTTCACCCAATCTGTGTCTTCCACCAATAGTTTCTCAACTCGTGCGCCTTCTAAGAAAGTGGGCGCTGAAACTTGAATTACTTCTCCGTGAGGTTCCAAGCGTCCTAAAGCAGTTATCGTCTCTACAACTTTTTGTGCTTGAGGTAAAGGGATCTGTATGCCAGTCTGATTCTCAACCCCGGTTTGGGAACTCACCTGTTTCCAAACCACAAATCCACCTATTCCCACTGCTGCTGTCGCTCCCAATATGCCAGCCCATTGAACTATAGATTTAATCAATGGTCTATGCTTTTTCTCTGTAATTAAAGAAACTTCTTGTTCAAACATAAAAATACCCCACTTTATTATTAGGTGGATATACACGTTTTTTCAAAAAAATTTAGCTGTTTCGGGCTATTGAAACCGTAGTAGTTAAGCTTGAAAGCAATAGATTAAAGCGTTCTTGACCTAAGCTTTCCACTATATGAGCTTGCGCTTGTTGCCATAATGGTAAGGCTTGCGCCAAAACAGAGCGTCCTTTATCCGTCAAGGTTACTACTCGCACCCGTCGATCCTCACCAGGATTAATTTGAATCAATCCTTCTCTTTCGGGAGGCTTGAGGTTTCGCGTCAGCGTAGTTCGATCCATGACTAAACCTTCAGCTAAATCACTGATTGCTACTGAGCCGAGAATTGAGATGGCAACTAGAATTGTCAACTGAGTAACCAGCAGACCACTTGGCTCTAGCTTTTCATCAAAAAGTTGTGTAACCGCTCTAGATGCTTTACGAAGGTTAAAGCAGGCGCAGGTATCCTCAATAGTAATCAACTGAGTCAAATCTAACTCAGTAGCTTGCTTTTCCATAAATGAATTTTTTAATCATAAATTAAGTGTATATACAATTAATTCTAGCTTGTCAAGTTAATATTTACTTTGCAACGCGATCGCTTCAGATGAAACCTTTGTGGGACAGTAGTTGTACTTTTTAACTTCATCACATAATCTGTGACATGGAAAAAATATCTGCCAAAAAGCCAGGGTTTTCGCCGGAGAAAGAAAACCGAGTTCTTAATTTTGGATAAAGTCGAGCTTAGAAGATATCTGAAAAGTAAGAAAGCTTGTGTGCTGGTATCCTGCAAGTATAAAAACTACTCAAGTATTATAGTTCCTTGCGACAACAATGGTATTCAAGGAAACTGGGTATGCACTCAGGAAAGAAAATTAAGTTACGTAAAAACTAGGTATTGATTGATACTTTGTAATTGTCGATGTTGTGGTCATTACTATCGCAATTAAATAGTATACGGTAGTTTAAAGACAAAAATGAGTAATGTTTTTAACATAACGCGATTAGTAACACAAAAATTATATTTTACACGCTCATTTTCGGCTATTTTTTAAGCATGAACCTGTCAAAAATGGGATGAGACTAAAAAATTTACATAAATTAATATTTAGTTTAGATTTGTTTATAAAAAACCAACCAAAATTTACTTAATGTTAACCTTTCCTAAATTTACTAAGCCTAAAACTGTCGTATTATTCAATTGCAAAAGTTAAATGAGGAAAAACTTTAATAAATAAATAGATAGAATTGATTCAAAATCGTCCTTTTGAAAGATAATCTAGTCATTATTCACTCTCATAAATTTACTATTAATGCTAAACCTTTTTTTATAGTAATCCTGCTTGAGCTTTGTGCGGTATAACAAGAAGAAAAGCCTTCTATATAAAGCTTGCAGATACATTAACCGTTCTAAATATTTCTAATATAGCCGTATTTGATGAAGTATTTAAAATACATGCAATAAGCACATCAAATTGTCCGACAATCTAATTAAATTATACAGAAAAATACCTATCTATTAAACCAATTGGCAATGCTAAAGCTTTAAGGGAAACACACAAAAACTTTGACGAATAATCAAAATATACATAAATATGATTATAGCAAAGTACAATTTCAATTCTTTAATCGATTTTTTTGGCAAGCTAATATTTTCCTAAACTCGACCGGAGTTGAATTTATTCCGGTTTTATTTATGTTTGGATAATGCTTTAAAAATCGGATTCAAATAGCCAAAATAATTGTTCATTTGAAAGGAATTTATCTATTTTAAAAATAAAATCATCCATCTCTGTATTATTTTTGGTCTACTGATTTTGCGGAAAACTAATGGAGGGAACTGATTAATCATATAGGCATGGCAGATTAAGCCCATAACACTTAACTTTTGCCTGCATCATAACTGCACAAGTGCAATTAGTGATGACATACAACAGAATTCTGAATTCAGAATGGCTACGTCCTGCTGCGCTAACAGGAGTAAAACACGCTTTATACCTGGGTAACAGACGAATCGTTGTGTACCTCACCAACTTGAAATCTGCTGTATAACCCTATGTCAAGCAAAGCCAGCATTACTAATTACAATATTTTCGGAGAAGAGTATGAAAAAAATTCTGGTGATTGAAGATACAGCCTCCACCCGAAACCTTTTTTTAGAAGGCATAAAAGCTAAAGGTTTCTATACTATAGGTGCTGAAAACGGTCTTATTGGTGTCCAGCGGGCAAACGAAGAGTTACCCGATTTGATTGTCAGCGAGATTATGATACCAAAACTCAATGGTTATGGCGTCCTGACCACGTTGCGCCAAAATCCTCTTACAGCAACTATCCCCTTTATTTTTGTCACTGTCAGAATGACACGGACTGATATTCGCAAAGGTATGGAATTGGGAGCAGATGACTATCTTACTAAGCCCTGTACAGTAGAGGAATTATTGAGGGCGATCGCCGTCTGCTTAGAAAAACGAGCCTCCCTCCAACAGCACTACGCTGTACAGCCCCAGATAGTCGCAGAACCAGCAGTACCTGACATAATACAACCCACTGCCTTTGAGCGCATGTTTCCATCCGACCACCAGTTAAATAAGGTCTTCAGCTTCATTGAGGCCAATTATCACCGCCCGATTACCCTGAAGGACGTTGCTGTTGCAGTTGGTTACTGCCCAACTTACTTGACTAACTTGGTGCAAAAGCAAACGGGACAAACTGTGCAAAATTGGATTATTCAACGCCGAATGGTAGCAGCACGTTCCTTGCTCTTAGAAACCGATCAGAAAATTGAGGCGATCGCTACATTGGTAGGCTATCAGTGTATGGTTCATTTCTTCCGCCAGTTTCGCCAACATCACGGTACAACTCCCCAAGCCTGGAGAAAGACTGGTGCAACTAGCTCACTTCAGAACCATGAGCGAAGTAATTGTTATAGGACTCCGATTTGATTTTTGCAAACATACTGAGGCTGAAAAGCCCGTTTTATCAGGGTTTAATTTGAAATATTGTTCATAAATTACACAGGAGTCTTATAGTTCTATCAAAGTATAAGTTATTGTTACCTCGTTTTAAGTCTTATAAACTGGTAGTAAGTTACAGTTCTGCTGATGGGGAAAATGCGTTTTACCTATTCTTAAGTGTGTGGGCATAAATAAATGTAAAGGTGCGATAAGTTGCGTTTCTGGCAACTATATTTTTAGCATTAGCTATTAGCTATTAACATTTCTATTTATCTATGCCCTCTTAGTGAGCATTACGTTTGTTAGCAATATTTTGCTCTCAAGCTATATGAAAATCGTCAATACAAAGACGTACTAAATCACGTTAAAAGATTACTAATCCAATTTCTACTCATTCTCAAATCATGCGAAACTATTAAAATCGGTAAAATCTATACAGGGCAGGTTTTTCCAGACCATGTTTCCTAAAATTACACGTGAGTAGATCGGCGTAAAAATTTGTTTTTGGGATAAGGAATGAGGCAGGAGTGAAGAAAGTTTTAGTCTAGTTTATTTTTCTTCACATAGTTTGCTTTTATTGTGCAAATTTACTTATCTCGGTTCGATACCGTAAACACAATAACTCTAGATTCAGTCATAGCCATAAAATTTCACAAAAACTAAAGCTTTTACCAGAGCCTTGCAAAACCATCGTTTTAACACCCGATGTTTTTGTGAATATGTAATTTCATCAGCTAATAGTGTTTTGACACCAAAACATTAAAAATATCTCAAAACTTTTCAAAGGAGAACCAGCAAATGTGTGGCATTGTGGCATTATTCTCAAGACAAGAACCAATTTCCGAGACTTCTTTGAAGCGGGGAATCGATAGCCTGCATCATAGAGGGCCCGATGCACAGAAAATTTGGATTTCTGATAATGGCAGAGTTGGCTTAGGACATAAAAGACTTAGTATTATTGACCTTACTAGTGGAGACCAACCAATTAGCAATCAAGATGACACACTGCATATTATTGCTAATGGAGAGTTTTATGATTTTGAGCGGATACAGCAGGACTTGAAGCAAAAAGGATATAACCTGCGAACACACTCCGACAGCGAAATTGCTATTCATTTATATAACGAGTTTGGGACTCAATGTCTGCATCATTTACGGGGTGAGTTTGCTTTTGTAATCTGGGATGAGCGCAATCAAACACTCTTTGCCGCTCGCGATCGCTTTGGCATCAAGCCTCTTTACTACACCATGCATGGTGATACACTCTACTTGGCTTCAGAAGTCAAAGCTTTGCTTGCTGCCGGTGTTCCGGCTAACTGGGATCATGAATTTTGGTTTCGAGCCGATCTCGGACTCTTTAGCCCAGACCGGACTTTCTTCAAGAACATATATCAAGTACCACCTGGACATTTTTTACTCGCGTCCGATACCAATATCCAACTGCATCGTTACTGGGATTTTGATTACCCCATCACTGGGGATGCACAACCCCAACAAAGCGTAGAAGATTACATTGAACAAGTTCGCCATAGCTTAAACGAGTCTGTAAAACTGCGTTTAAGAGCAGATGTACCTGTAGGTTGTCACTTGAGTGGAGGAATTGATTCATCTGCGGTGTTAGGAATTGCAGCTACTCATACAACAGAACCAATTACAGCATTTACCCTCGCCTTCGATCACGAAGACTACAACGAAGAAGCTTTCGCTCGTGAAGCAGTAGCAAAAGCTGGAGCAAACCATCAAATTATTCCCATTACTCAATCTGACTTAGCTGAACATTTTGCAGATGCTATTTGGCACTGTGAAATGGTCTGTATCAATGCTGGTGCTGCTGCTAAGTACCTTTTGAGCCGATCAGTACAGAATGCAGGTTACAAAGTTGTCCTCACAGGTGAAGGCGCTGACGAAATCTTTGGAGGCTATGTGCATTCGCTGATGGACATGTTGCGTTACAACACCAAGGGTCAAGATGAGCAGACTATCAAGCATATCTTAGAAGAATTAAAGCGTAACAACCAAGTCTCTGCCGCAGCAGGTTTCTTACCTGAAGAAATATCTAAACCTTTAGCTAATGTCGAACGCCTTTTAGGCTTTGTACCCACCTGGATTGAAGCTAATGCCAAAGGATATGCTAAATCCCTTTCTCTATACTCGCCCGCATTTATGGCTCACTTTGGCCAGCAAGATGCATATCGCATGTTCTTCAATGAAATTGATGTACAAGGACAACTTGCAAAGCGAGAGCCTGTTCATCAATCTCTTTATTTGTGGTCTAAAACTGTTCTACCCTACCTATTTAGAATTTTGGGAGATGGCGCAGAGATGGCCCATTCTACCGAAGGGAGACTGCCATTTTTAGATCATTTAGTTGTGGAAGCAGTCCGTAATATTCCTGTTTCATTCAAGATTCGCGGCATGAATGTCAAGTATATATTGCGAGAAGCAGTCAAACCTTACCTTCCAGATATGGTCTATAACCGCAAAAAGCATCCATTTTTTGCACCGCCTTCTACATTGAAGCAGAGTGAACCTCTACACCAACTCATTCAAGACACCCTACGTAGTTCAGCATTCGCTTCTGTTCCCTTTTATGACCAACCAGCAGTAGTTCAATTCCTTGACCAAATACCAGAGATGAATGAACACCAACTTGCTTCTATAGATCCCACATTGATGAAGATGCTCAGTACTTGTATTCTCCAAGAGCGGTTTAGCCTCACATAAAGTATTGTTTGAGGCTGTGATAAACAAAAAATATCAGGTTTTTTGCATAATCGATCTTAGAGAGGCTGAAAACTAATATAGGAGGATGTTTTAAGATTAGGTCTGTTGTCTAAAACCTTACTACGCTAATCGCTTCATCATAAAGCTACCAGTACCTTTTATACAAATGAATAAAGTACTGGTAATCTGACCTGGGAACTGTAGGAATTGATTGCACATTTATAGAGTAGAGAAAGAGAAAGAGTCATGGAAACCGTAATAGAAACTGTCAATTTCACAGCAACTCGTGTAATTGTTACTTCCGAAAAGTCCTTTGAAGAAGTAACCAATAAGATCGAAACCATTAATGGTAAAAGTGACAGCACAGTTTTTCAGCAAATGATTGGTGCCAAGCAATCGTTTGAACAAATCAAAAGTGGAATTGAATCGATGATTGGTCAAAGTGGTTTTATGATATTTTCACAAGTTGAACATGGCAAACTCATGTCTCTTGCCGGCAAAAACAAAAAGGCCAAGCTCTACATAATTGGTAATCCATTAATAGCTAACCAAATGTTTGAACAAAATCCTGCCGTTGGTCTTTATGTCCCATTAAGACTATTTGTCTACGATGACTACAATGGCAAGACCCATGTTGCTTACGACCAACCATCATCGCTGCTTGGGCAATTCCCCAACGAAAAGATTTCAACAATTATGCAAATGCTCGATCAAAAGTTTGAAGAAATGGTCAGGATAGCTACTTAGTAAGTATTGTGTAACCATCCTAAACTGCGATCAACGCATGAAAAAGTAACTACAGAGTTGGGAGTAGGGAAGACAAGATTTCTACTTTCTGCTTCCAAGTCAATAGCATTAACTTGACAATCAAATTTGAGCATCAGAATCAAATTTTTCTTAATTTATTCAATTTTGTGTTTGAAGCAAAGTTATTAAAGATATGTACATAGAAGGATCTCAACCTAGAATTGCGGTTATTGGTATGGGGTGTTGGTATCCTGGTGCAAGGGATTTACGACAGCTTTGGGAAAACATACTTTCGCGACGACGACAATTTAGGGAATCCCCAGATCGGCGGCTACCACTTGCAGATTATTACGATCCAGACCCGACGGTTCCAGACAAGACCTACGGTAAACGTATGGCTGTGATTGAGGGTTTTGAGTTCGATTGGGCAAGTAAACGCATTCCTAAAACTGTAGTAGAGACAGCAGATATCGCTCACTGGGTGGCATTAGAAGTAGCGATCGCAGCTTTAGAGGATTCAGGTTATACACGAGCAAATATTCCGGGCGAACGTACAGGTGTAATCCTCGGTAATTCCTTAACAGGAGAACAAACACGCTCTAACAACATGCGACTACGCTGGCCATTTATCCAACGGGTAATACATGCAGCGGCAAAGGCGAAAGGTTTACCATTGCAAGTCATAGATGAACTGGCAATAGCAATGGAAGAATACTACAAGTCAGTATTCTCACCATTTACCGAAGACACATTATCCGGCAACCTTTCTAATACTATTGCTGGGAGAATTTGTAACTTTTTTAACTTTCATGGCGGTGGTTATACAGTAGATGGAGCTTGTTCTTCGTCCCTAATTGCGGTTGCCACTGCTGCTAACGCTTTAAGCAACGGCGACCTTGATTTGGCTCTGGCTGGTGGTGTAGATATTAGTCTAGACACCTTTGAACTAGTAGGATTTGCCAAAACAGGTGCCCTGACTAGCAAAGATATGACCGTTTACGATAAAAAAGCCAGTGGCTTTATCCCTGGAGAAGGGGCTGGCTTCGTCGTTTTGAAGCGCTTAGAAGATGCTCGTGCTGACAATAATTATATCTATGCAGTGTTGAATGGATGGGGAATATCATCTGATGGCAAAGGAGGTCTAACAGCTCCAAGTCGGGAAGGACAAGCTAAAGCACTAAGCCGGGCTTATAACCGAGCCGGTTACAGCTTAAGTAACGTTGATTTTATAGAAGGTCATGGTACAGGAACACCAGTAGGCGATCGCGTCGAACTAGAAGGTATTGCCCTAGCTATGGGTGCAAACAGTGAAACACCTTCCCGTTCTTGTGGTATTACCTCTTTCAAATCCCTAGTTGGGCATACCAAAGCCGCAGCAGGCATTGGAGGGTTCATCAAAGCTGTTATGGCTGTTAACCGCCGAGTAATACCGCCATTAGCTGGCTGCAATGAGCCAAACGAAGTATTTGACAAAGCTGCCCACTGTCTTTACCCGGTGCTTCAAGGAGAAGTTCGCCAGACAACAGACACACTCCGGGCTGGAGTCTCTGCAATGGGATTTGGCGGCATCAATTGCCACGTCACTTTAGAATCTGGCGATGCTCCTGCTACTCAACTTGAACCATTAATTGATGAGCAGGCTTTGTTAGTTTCTGCTCAAGAAACAGAGATTTTTGTCTTGAGTGCAGCATCAATCCCAGCTTTGTTACAAAGCATAGATGCATTACTCCCGAAAGTACAAGGATTGAGTTTAAGTGAACTAATTGATCTAGCTGCACATCTTGCTCAAAAACTAAACCAAGAACTACCAGTACGAGCAGCACTCATCGCCCGTTTACCTGAAGAGTTGGTTGAACGTCTAAGTTTCTTACAAGAATTATTGAACGCTAAACCATTGGCTCAGGGAGAAATAATCCTTAACCCGCAGCAAGGAATTTGGATTGGCAATCAAGTCCAACAAAGCCGCATCGGTTTTCTCTTCCCCGGTCAAGGTTCTCAAAAGTTGAATATGGCCCGTACCCTCGTACAACGCTTTAGCTGGGCCAAAAAACTAGTAAATCAAGCTGACAAATGGCTGCAAGAAATTGGTGCCCCAAGTATTAGTGAGTCGATCTATAAATCTATAGATCGTGCTATCAATCAAGAGCAGTTTGAAGAATGGTCTCAGAAAATTGCCCAAACTGAAATCGCTCAACCAGCCATCTGCCTAGCTTCTCTCCTGTGGATGCACTACCTCCAACATCTAGGATTAAAGCCGATCGCCGCAGGTGGTCATAGCCTGGGGGAACTAACTGCTTTTCATGCAGCAGGTGCCTTTGACGAGCAAACTTTGATCTGTTTAGCTGCTGTTCGCGGACGTGCCATGTCTGCTTCTGGCCAAGGCATAGGGGGAAGCATGGTAAGTATTGCTTGCTCCCGTGACAAAGCCGAGGAATTGTTAAAACAAGTTAATGGCTATGCCGTTATTGCAAATATCAATAGTCCCACACAGATCGTCATATCTGGTGAGCGCTTGAGCATTGAACAAGTAATTGAACTGGCCGCTGCTCAAGAAATCAAGACATACAAGCTGCCAGTTTCTAATGCTTTTCACTCTCAACTTGTCTTGGAAGCTGCCGAATATCTACACAACTATGAACTAGTTCCAGATACACTCCCGAAGACCACTATAGACCTTGTTTCATCTGTAGATGGCAAACAGCCGCCAACAGGATTGCAATTGCGCGACCACTTTGCCCATCAAGTACTAGCGCAAGTGGACTTTGTATCGCTGGTGAAAACTCTAGAGCAGACATGCGACCTGCTAATAGAAGTTGGCCCAGGAAAAGTACTCTCTGGATTGGTAAGTGACATCAACGGGTTGCAAGGGCTGCAATGTCTGCCTGTGGAAGCCAAACCTGGATTTGACCAGTCGTTGAACATGATGTTAGCTAACGTATTTGCTCGTGGTCATGACATCAACTGGGAAGCACTTTACGAAGGTCGGCTTATACGTCCTTTTGTACCAGCCTCAGAACGCATCTTCATCGACAATCCTGTAGAACGACCATTTCATGTATCTGCAACGCACTCATCGCCATCCTTGGAAATTACTTCTGAAAGCTTGCTGAATTATTCAGTGTTTGACAAACACAACTATATTTCACCAGAGGTGCTGCAAGATTATTTAGCTCGACGCGGTAAGTTTATTGCTGAAGTTATCCGAGCCGATCTGCAAATACCTTTAGTTGCAACTCCTCAAAATGCTGCCAGAACAACTCGCACAGTTAATGGTAATGGCTTTCATACTGCTATTTCTACCTTACTGAAGCCTGGGGAAACCAATGGCATTGTGGCAAATGGTAATCAGAGTGTTGAGTTTTTATTGGCAGACTTGATTGTTCAACAAACAGGATATGTCAAAGAAAGTATCACAGCAGAATTGCGATTACTTGACGATCTCAACCTGGATTCCATCAAAGCCGGTGAAATTGTCGCAGAAGCCGCCAAGCTATATGGTGTCGCCGGGAAAATTGACCCACCTGCTTTAGCTAATGCCACTATTCAAGAGATTGCTGAAACGATTCGCAGTTTTATGTCAAGCGATCGCAGTCCGAATGGTAATCAAGCAGCTTCTTTAGTATCGACGATGGGTACAACCGATGCGATCGCCTCTTCACTGACCGACCTGATTATCCAACAAACAGGGTATGTCAGAGAAAGTATCACAGCAGAATTGCGATTACTCGACGATCTCAACCTTGACTCCATCAAAGCCGGTGAAGTTGTCGCAGAAACCGCCAAGCTATTTGGTGCTGCTGGGAAAATTGACCCGCCTTCTCTAGCCAATGCCACGATTCAAGAGATTGCTGAAACAATTCATAATTTCATCCCAAATAATAACGGGAATGGAATTAAAATCTCAGAACCGATCTCAAGAGTTACTTTAAAGCAAGATTTCAAAAATCAAAACAACGGCAAAACACCAGCAGGCGGGCCAGAATTAACACGTAAGCAACTGGTGCGTGATTACATCATCAAAAATATTCCAGAGGAACTTCCCTCAGTTGCTTTAGGCAGACAGATGCCAGAAAACTGGCAGACTGCGAATGTGCTGATTCTTTACGAATTCAGTAATGTAGATAAAATAGCAGTCTTGTGCGATCGGCTTCGCACTCAAGGCGCTCAAGTTCAAAGTGTAACCTTTGCAGAAGTCAGCCCTCAGACACTAACTAACAACGTCGATGTAACTCACTTCATTGCAGTATTGCCTTGTACGCCCAACACCCAATTGTCGTCAGAAGCCCGTTTGATTGGCATGATTGAACGGTTACGCAGTGTCGCCACTCCACCTCTAGCATCCCGTGATCATACAACAGTTGCTTATGTCCAATTTAGTGGGGGACATTTCGGAGCGCAACTACCACTAGCAGATATTGAACAATGCTGTACAGTTGGCTTTGCAGCGAGTTTGCATCTAGAACGAATCGATCTCAAAGTTCGGGTAGTTGATTTCTCCCCCACGGTAGATCCCAGCAGTCTGGCAGAATGTGTCTTCAGAGAACTCTCTACTCCCCATATTTATACAACTGTAAGTTACGATGCCGATCTCAAGCGCTACGTTCCTCGGCCTCAGGTGCAGCAACCTGTGGATTATCTAGACCGCCAAATTACCTGGTCATCTGAGGATGTCATCCTCGTCACGGGTGGAGCAAAAGGCATTACTGCCGAGTGTGCCCTGGCTCTAGCTAAAGACACAGGTATCCGTGTGGCACTTGTAGGACGTTCACCTCATCCTGATGACAACATTCAACAAAGTAGTAGTTCTGATATTACCCGTACTCTTGGGCGCTTTTATGCTGAAGGACTAACTTGCCACTACTATGCATGTGACGTTGCTGACTACCAGGCAGTAGTAAATCTCTTGCAAAAAGTCAGACAAGAGCTAGGTGAGATATCAGGAGTAATTCATGGAGCTGCCCTCAATAAGCCAAGACTGATTGAGCAAGTTTCTACAGAAGCAGCATTTGATGAAATCAGTCCTAAACTTCTCGGTTTGATTAATCTATACAAAGCACTGGAAGCTACACCACTGAAGCTTTTCGCCGGTTTTTCCTCGGTCATCGGCTTTACAGGGATGCAACGCAATGCTTGGTATGGCTTCTCTAATGAAACTTTGGATCTGATTTTACGCCGTTTTAAAGCTCAACACCCTCAAACCGCCGTGATTTCAATGGCATATAGTGTGTGGGAAGAGGTAGGAATGGGAGCGCGGATGGGCAGCGTTCGGAGCCTGAACAAAATGGGTATTAGTGCCATTCCCAAAGATGCAGGCGTTAGTCGATTCTTGCATCTAATCAAAAATGAACCCGCAGATTTGCGAGTTGCGATCGCAGCACCTATGCAAACCTTAGCTGCTTTTGAATCGAGTGGTTTTGATACCTGGTATCCAGGATTGTTCTCACCTCCTGATTCGTCGAAGTTTTTAGAGAAGATTCTGATTTATCAACCGAGTGTAGAGGTTGTTCAGAGAGCGCACCTCAGTCTTGAGCGGGATTCATACTTACAGGATCACCTCTATAAAGGTTCATATCTGTTCCCGACTGTATTCGGTTTGGAGGCTATGGCTCAAGCAGTTGCCTATGTCACTGGCAAAGATTCCTTACCAACTGTGCAGATAAAAGATATTCGTTTGGAACGTCCGATTGTTGTAGCTCCTGACAAAGGAGTGGACATCGAAATTCATGCAGAGGTACTTGAACGAGAACTAAAAAATGATCCACAGCAAGTTTATGTAACTATCAAAACCGAACAGACAGGATTTGCCATCAGCCATTTTTCAGCCACATTTTTATTAGGTGTTGAAAGTAATCCATCTGTAGAACAGGTTGAACTTCCAGAAGTACCTCTAGATATTGAGCCAAAAGCGGATCTTTATAGTTGGTTACTTTTCCAAGGCCCCAAGTTTCAGCGTTTACAACAGATTTATAGCCTGAATTCCCACAGGTGTGTATTCAAAACCCACAGAAACTTGTATTCTGCTCAGGAGCAAGAACAATCTTTAGATAGAGCGCAAGGGCCTTTCTTGCTTGGAGATCCTTATTGCAGAGACTCATTGCTGCAAGCTGGACAACTAGTAATTCCGCAGGATCTTTGTTTGCCCATCCGCATCGAAAGTCTTGAAATCGATCAATCAGATCGAGATGGAACTGGTTCATATATTGGTGTTACCACACCCCAAGGGCGAGAAGGTCAACAGTATCACAGTAATGTTTTTCTTTTAGCTGCCGATGGGCGTGTTATGGAAAGACTCAATAGCTATCAATTGCGAATACTAGAACACCGTGAAGAGAATCCCACTGCTGAAGATTTGGCCGATCCTAGCCAGAGGGATGAACAGATTATTTACAGAGAATTGAGCAATCGATCGCCTTTATTCAAAGTCGTTGCACCAGAGATATCATTGGCTTATCTTCCTGGTATCCATGCGCTATTACCCACAGAACGTCATCAACTGGAACTACCTCTATTCCATAGAGCGATCGCTCAACTGCTGAACAATAATGCTAATCTCATATCCAAAGTACGGATTCAGTGGACGGAATCTGGTAAACCAGTAGTTGTAGGACTCGCAGAAGAAAAAATCGAAGTATCGCTTTCCCATGACGAACGTGTTTGTTTCTGTGTTGCCGGTCGAGGAGTCCAGGGTTGTGATATTGAACCGATAACTCATCGCAGTGTAGAAGATTGGGTTGCCTTACTAAATTCTTCTCGATACCCATTAATCCAACAGCTAGAAAGCAAAGACTCGGTAGATCGGGCTGGTACGCGAATTTGGACAGCCATAGAAGCCTTACGTAAGGCGACTAAAGCAAAAGACATTAACCTAGCGATCGAACGCATAGAAGGGGATAGCATTTTATTCAGTGATGTGGCTCTTAACAGTCAACTTAAAGTTCTCACTTTTCCCATTCAACTGACACGCAGCCCTGAAAGAATAATTGCCCTAGTTGTTGTCCCATTCCGCTCTTTAAATTGGATTGCTGGCTCAATTTAACTAACTTTAATCAATCAAAAATCTGCTCATCTCGCAAAACTTTTAGTCATCGAAATAGGAAATGTCAGTGAACAACACAACTCAGTCTCAAGCTTACGATGTCGTCATTATGGGTGCTGGGATCGCTGGAGTATGTCAAGCTCGTCACTTGCTGCTGAATATTCCCAACATCAAAATCGCCTTAATTGACCCACGTCCTGAAGAACGGACTGAAAAAGATTTAAAAATTGGTGAGTCAACTGTCGAAGTTTCTACTCTCTTTTTCGGCAAAGAGTTAGGTCTTTATGATTACTTAATTGAGAATCATCCACCGAAATTTGGACTAAACTATCATTGGCCCAAAGACCCAAAAAATACACAGACCATCGATGACTACTATCATGTCTGGTCTATTAAACAACCCCCGCTAGCTTCCGTTCTCATGAACCGCGCCAAGTTCGAGCGGGATGTCTTGAAAATGAATAAAGAGATGGGAGTTGACTTTTACAATGGTCGTGTAGTCAACGTTGATTTAGGCTCTGGTGATATCCCAAACAATGTTAAAGTGAAAATAGGTAATGACTACCTAGAACTTACAACCAAGCATCTTATTGATGCAGCAGGACGCAAATTTATCATTGGTCAGAAAACAGATAATCTACTCTTTGGCCCTGAGAAACTGGCTGGTCTTAACAATGGTTCTGCATGGGTACGGGTTAAAAATGTCGATCGCACCATTTTTCACAGTGGTTACGATCCTACAGGTGCTACATGTAGCCATTACTATGCCACTAATCACATGATGGGTCATGGCCATTGGATCTGGGTCATTCCTACAGATACTCAGACTATGGAATTGTCAGTAGGGGTATCTCATCATCATGAAGTCATCCCAGCGCAGAGCGTTAACACCAAAGAAAAGTTTTATGCTTTTTTAGAATCAAATCACAACATTCTTTACCAACTAGTCAAGAGTGGAGAAGATATTGACTTTCATTACTTACCAAGGGTGGCACACAAGAGTAAAACTCTGTTTTCTCCAGACAATTGGTATGTAATTGGTGATGCAGCTGCCATCTTCGATCCTTTCTATTCTTTAGGAATGGTAATGATGACATTTCAAATGGAAAGTGTCACAGAAATTATCCGAGCCAAATTAGCAGGTGAACCGGATGCAGAGAAGAAGCGGGCTGTTTATAATGCATACAATCTTGGGTATGTAGAATCTTGCAATCATCTTCTCCACGACCACGCCAAACAACTTGGTCATGCTAGCATCATGAGCTGGCGCGTCTATCTAGAAAACATGTGGTGGTTTGGGATGATTGTGCCTTTGTATGTTGGCAAATGGCATTTAGATTTGAAATTTCTCCGCAGATTTAGCCAACAAAGTCGTCAAGTGATCAGAACACTGATGTCTCATGTGTATGAACAATTCAATGAACTGATAGAAAAAGATGCTAATATTGGCATGATGTATGTTCACCGAGGGCAGCAATTACCCTTCGGTTACTACATGACCCAAGAATTTGATAGCTATTTGCAAAACACAAAATACGAACCTCAAAGATGCAATGTTTTTGCATACATGAAAAACATTTACTTCTTTGTTGCTCTTTGGTATCTCAAATTCCTGTGGAAAGGTTTTGGACTAAAAGGTGTGTTGTCACCAGTTAATCTAAAATATGTTTTTGCTTTACTCAATGCATCTGCTCAATCTAGTTGGGATGATCTAATTTACCGACGCAAGACCAAAGGTATGGCAGCTAATAGTGAAATTGCTAGGGTGACAGAAGAGTTCAAGAGTTATAGACATCAACCTGAATTGGAGCCTTGGCTCAAGAGTAAGAGTGCTGAATCTCAAAAATTTCCAGAGCAAGAGCTAGTCACATCTGAGTTATAGCAATCCTATCTAGTAGTCCTTAATTTTCTCAGCACTAAAGTGCTTACTACAAACTGTTCATTACTAGATTGTATTTAAAAGTAGACGTTTTGCGGCTACTTTTAAGAGTTATCTAAAAGAGTCGCCTGCTTCTGCTCATAAAGAAGTCAACAGAGGGCACAAAGGAAAGAAGTAACTCAAAATTCCTGAAGTTTCCGACGAAATTTTTCAAATTCATCAAATTTTCTAGTTAGCGAAAAGGAAAATGCAATGAACAACACTCAGTGCCAAACCTATGATTATGATGTAGTCATTATGGGTGCTGGATTGGCGGGAGTATGTCAAGCTCGCCACCTACTACTTAATGTTCCTAATATCAAAATTGCTTTGGTCGATCCTCGTCCTGAAGAACGGACAGAAAAGGATTTGAAAGTGGGTGAGTCAGCGGTTGAAATCTCTACTCTGATGATCTGCAAGGAGTTGGGTCTTTATGACTACATGGTTGAGCATCATCCGCCAAAATTTGGTTTAAACTTTCATTGGCCTAAGCATCCAGAAAGTACAGAAAACATTAATGACTATCATCATCTCTGGGCTGTTCGGCAACCACCATTGGCTTCTGTTTTGATTCATCGCCCCAAATTTGAGCGGGATGTGCTGAGGATGAATCAGCAGATGGGTGCTGTCTTTTATCAAGGTCGTGTTGTTGATGTTGACTTAACGTCTGGGGATGGTCTAAACGTGGTGAAAGTCAAACTCGATCGTCAGTATCTCGAACTTACAGCTAAACATATTATTGATGCAGCAGGACGCAAGTTTATCATCGGTCGCAAGACAGATAATGTGTTGTTTGGCCCTGAAAACCTCCGTGGTGTTAACAATGGTTCAGCATGGATGCGCGTTAAAAATGTCGATCGCACTATCTTTCACAGTGGTTACGATCCTTTAGTTTCAACTTGTAGCCACTACTATGCTACTAATCACTGGATGGGACACGGACATTGGGTTTGGATGATTCCCACAGATACCCAAAATATGGAGTTGTCAATCGGATTAGTCCACCATCACGACTATATTCAGGCCCAGACTGTCAACACTAAAGAAAAGTTTTATGCTTTTCTAGAAGCAAACCATAACATTATGTATCGACTGCTCAAGAGCGGAGAGGAAATTGATTTCCATTACTGGCCCAAGCTAGCGCACAAGAGCAAGACCATACTCTCAAAAGATAACTGGTATGTAATTGGTGATGCAGCAGCTATCTTCGATCCCTTCTACTCGATGGGAATGACGATGATGTCCTTTGAAATAGATACCATTACAGAAGTGATTCGTGCCAAGTTAGCAGGTGAGCCAGATGCAGAGAAGAAGCGGGCAGTTTACAATGGCTTTAATTTAGGGATGATCGATCGCAACAATCTTCTTGTCAGCCATCATCCTAAGCATCTTGGTAACGCTAGCATCATGAGTCATCGCATGTTCATAGAAAACATGTGGTGGTTTGGGATGATGATTCCTTTGTATGTCGGTAAGTGGCATTTAGATTTGAAATTCCTGGCAAAAATTAAGCAACCAGGTCGTGTATATATTACCGAAATATTAACTGCTGTCTACAAACAGTTAACAGAGTTGGCAGAGAAGAACGCCAACATCGGGTTTATGTACACCCATCGAGCAGATGAATTGCCTTTTAATTACATAATGAGCCGGGATTTTGACGAATATATCCACCTCACCAAGTACGAACCCCAACGAACTAATGTTTTTGTATCTATGCAATACACTCACTTTTTCGTTGCTATTTGGTACCTTAAGTTCCTATGGAAGGGTTTTGGACTAAAAGGTTTGTTAGCACCACAAAATCTTAAGCATATTTTCGCTTTACTAAAAGCATCTGCTCTAGCTGGTTGGGATAACTGGATTTTCAAATTTAAAACCAAAGGTGTGCCAGACAACAGTATCACTGCAAAAGCTAGAGAAGATTTCAAGAGTTACCAACACCAACCCGACTTACAGCCCTG
Source organism: Nostoc sp. CALU 1950 (assembly GCF_051172895.1). Lineage (NCBI taxonomy): Bacteria > Bacillati > Cyanobacteriota > Cyanophyceae > Nostocales > Nostocaceae > Nostoc > Nostoc sp. CALU 1950. The sequence goes on from NZ_JBDNJQ010000009.1 coordinate 67,653, forward strand.
GATTAGTTTGGCTAATGAAAAGACGTTACCAAATGGGACTCATGAACTCCCAAGCTTAAAGGACGAAAATATACTCAAGGTTCCAGAATTAGTCACGTTGCCAGCGGAAATCAAGTCTTAATTTTAGCTGGAGATTAAAGAAGAATTCAGAAGTCAGAATTCAGGAGCGGAGCCGGAGCCTCCGGTCAGAATCAAGACGCGACGCTCGCAGACTCGCTACCGCTCCGCTATCGTTCGCGTAGCGTCTCCGACAGGAGAAGACTCGCTAACACTGTGCTATCGCAGACCCGCTAACGCTGCGCTATCCGCCAGTCATACACAATTCATTCTGAATTCTGACTCCTGACTCCTGAATTCTGTTTGATAACAACAAATATGAAAATGGCAGTTGAATTTTAAGACTTGTATATTTAGTTACTGCCATTCTTTCTTTCAATTACTGCATAACTACTGTTTAACACCTAAAAAGCCATGCTAACTCAAGTAGATTATAATGAAATTGAATATCAGCAACAGTTTTTTCAGACTGGTGAAACCAAAAATATTGATTTTCGGATTCAACAACTGAAAATTCTTCAACAGGCAATTGAGAATAATAAAGATAATATTGTTCAAGCTTTAAAAGCTGATTTGCATAAATCAGGCTTTGAAGCTTATTTTGAAATAATTGGAGTTTTAGAAGAAATTAAATATGCTCTCAACAATATTAGAGCATGGACAAAACCACAGAAGGTTGCTACTCCTTTTTATCAGTTTCTTTCTTCTGCCCAAGTTCGTTCTGAACCTCTTGGTGTGATTCTGATTATTGGCCCTTGGAATTACCCATTTAATTTAATGTTTGCGCCATTGGTGGGTGCGATCGCTGCTGGTAATTGTGCGATTTTAAAACCATCAGAAATAGCTCCTTATACTTCTGAGGTCATAGAAAAAATAGTTCGCGAAAATTTCGATCCATCTTTTATTGAAGTGATTGAAGGCGGTATTGAAACCAGTCAAGAATTATTGTCACAAAATTTTGATCATATCTTTTTTACTGGTGGCACTGAAGTTGGTAAACTTGTAATGGCAGCCGCCGCTAAAAATCTAACTCCAGTTACCCTTGAGCTAGGTGGAAAAAGTCCTTGTATTGTTGATGAAAATATTCATCTTGAACATACAGCTAAAAGAATTGTTTGGGGTAAATTCTTTAATGCAGGTCAAACTTGTACTGCACCTGATTATCTGTTAGTAAATCGCAAAATTAAACAAGATTTATTGACTAACATTAAAAAACAAATACAAATTTTTTACGGCGACGAACCTTCAGTAAGTAAAAGCTATGCTAGAGTCATCAATCAAAAACATTTCCGCCGCCTTTCGGAATTGTTAGAAAGTGGTAATATTTTAGTGGGAGGCGAAACAAATTTAGAGAATCTTTATATTGCTCCTACTATTATCGATCAAGTCTCTTGGCAAGACAAGATCATGCAAGAGGAAATTTTTGGGCCGATTCTTCCTGTTATAGAATATACAGATTTATCAGAAGCGATCGCCCTTGTAAATCAACAACAAAAACCCCTTGCTTTATACTTCTTTTCTAGTAATAAAAAAAATCAAGAGCGGATTTTGCAAGAAACAGTCTCTGGTGGAGTCTGCATTAACGATACCGTTATGCATTTGACTGTTCCTTCTTTACCTTTTGGTGGAGTTGGTACTAGTGGAATGGGTCGTTATCATGGTAAAGCTGGCTTTGATAACTTTTCTTATCAAAGAGGCATATTAAATAAATCTTTTCTGATTGATTTGAAATGGAGATATCCTCCCTATCCAGAGAAAAAGAAACACTAAATAATAATATTCTCAACCAACTGATTCTGAATTTGTAATCTACTAATCAAGTAGTCTTGACTATGATCGTCGCAAAAGAAATTAGTCCCTATCTTACAGGTAACTTTTCTCCAATACAAACAGAAATCACAGCCAATGACCTTCCGATAATTGGAGAATTACCAACTGATTTATCAGGAATATTTGTCCGCAATGGCCCTAATCCCCAGTTTTCTCCCAAAGGTGATTACAAGTGGATTGATGGAGATGGGATGTTGCATGGGGTGGAGATTAATAATGGCAAAGCCACTTACCGCAACCGCTATGTCCAGACACGAGGATTTAAACTGGAACAGAAAGTAGGTCGAGCCGTCTGGACAAGTCTGATGGAATCGCCACAACTTCACAACCCTCCCAATAATCTTTTCAGTCCGTTCAAGAACACTGCTAACACTGGCATAGTGTGGCACGCAGGTCAACTATTGGCACTTTGGGAAGGAGCCGAACCATACGAAATTACCATACCTGACTTGACAACAATCGGGCCATTCACTTATGGAAATCAACTAAATTCTCCCTTCACCGCTCACCCCAAAGTTGATTTTGTAACTGGGGAAATGATGTTTTTTGGATATTCTCTACTAGAGCCACCTTATTTAAGGTACAGCGTGGTTTCATCTGAGGGAGAGTTACTAAGAACAGTTCCGATTGATTTGCCTACAGGGGTGATGATGCATGACTTTGCCATCACTGCAAATTACACAATATTCATGGATTTGCCCCTGACATTTAGCTTAGAAAGGCTACAACGCAGAAAACCAGCTTATATGTTTGAACCAAATCTGCCCAGCCGTTTTGGTATTATTTCCCGTCATAGCGATGGCAGAAATATCCGCTGGTTTGAAGTTTCTACCTGTTATGTTTTACATATTCTCAATGCCTATGAAACAGAAGAGGAAGTCGTTATCATTGCCTGTCGCACAGATGATGCTCAACTGCTGAACATACCGACGAAAACAAACTTACGTCACAATCAAATTAATAAACCGCAGTTATATGGCTGGCGATTCAATCTCCGCACAGGTGCAGTCCAAGAAGGAACAATTGATGATTTAGCTTCAGAATTTCCTAGTTTAAATCAGCAATTTGTCGGAAGACGGAATCGATACGGCTATACAGCCAGAATGGTGCCAGAACTGCTACCTGTATTTACTTTAGATGCACTCATTAAGTATGACTTTGCCAATGGTTATTCTCAAGTCCATGAGTGGGGGACTGGTCGCTATGGAGGAGAGGCAATATTTGTGCCCCGTTCCAACGCGACTCAAGAGGATGATGGTTGGTTGTTAACTTTCGTCTACGACACAGCTACAAAAACCTCAGAGCTAGTAGTGGTGAATGCCCAAGACATCGCAGATAAACCTGTAGCCCGCATTCTTCTACCCCAGCGAGTTCCTTACGGTTTCCACGGAACTTGGATTCCAGAAAAATCAATGCATCCAGCTTTTTAAATCAGGAGAAAGATGATGATTCAAGACGCTTGGCAATCAAGTTTGAATAAAGCGACACTACCGACAGATTTGATCGCTACTTGGGCTGAACGCGATGTGCAAGAAAGTGATGGTGGTATACAGAAACGATTAGAACAGGTTGGTCGTTCGTTAATGAAAGGATACCATACAGCTGTTACTGATGAATTAGAAGCGATCGCCCCCAAGTTAAATGAAATCGATGAGGAGTTGCGGGGATTTGCTTACGAAGGTGTCGGTATGGGACTAGCACAACGCGATTTTTTGACGCCTAGTAGCCAAAATCGGATAGCCACGTTTGTTGCAGGTGATGGTGCAGCTTATGCAAACATGGTTTATGTCGGTTTGGGTTTGATGTTAGCCAGAGTTGGGCGACCTATCGAACCGCATTTGCAAAGACTTGATAACGCTAAGGGTTGGTTATTAGTCGATGGCTACGGCTACTATCAAGGTATGTTCTACTGGCGAGACTCACTCAATCATCAGGTAATCTCGCAACCAATTTCTGGTTATACCCGCAGTGTCTTTGACCAAGGTTTAGGTCGCAGTATTTGGTTTGTCGATGGTGGCGATGTCAATCGCATCGCACGCACCATTGATGCCTTTTCACTCGATAGGCGAGAAGACTTGTGGGGCGGTGTAGGTTATGCCTGTGCTTACGCTGGTGGTGCAGAACGTGCAACCATAGAAGCCTTAGGAAATACAGCAGGTGCTTATCGCTTGCATTTAGCGCAGGGTACTGCTTACGCTGCTAAGTCCCGTCAATGTCTTGGCAACCAGTCAGTCTATACAGAATTGGCTTGTCAGGTGTTGTGGGGAGTGAGTGCTGATGCTGTGGCTGACAGTCTAGCTACTATTGGCGAAACTCCAGAATCTCGCTTATGGCAGCATTACCGGGCACGGATACCTCATCCAGTTAGAGCAACCTTAGCAGCTTAGTACCTATTGCTTCACAAGGATAATTTAGATAATGCAAATTAAAGCAAATGAGGCCAACGCCTTAATGGCTGATACTTGGGCCAAACGAGGAATTCAAAACAGCGATTCTGGAGTGCAAGAACGGTTAAGCAAGATTGGTAGTAGAGTTTTACAAGGATATCATGTAGCGATCGCTAGTGAAGATTTAAGAGCGATCGCTCCTAAAATGAATGAAATCGATGAAGAGTTGCGAGGATTTGCTTACGAAGGCGTGGGTATGGGTCTAGCGCAACGCGACTTACTCACACCCAGCAACGAAAATCGCATGGCAACTTTTGTTGCAGGTGATGGTGCACTTTATCATAACTGGGTTTATGTGGGTTTGGGTTTGATGTTGGCTCGTGCTGGACTGCCTATCAAGCCGCATTTAGAAAAACTCAACTTTGCTAGAAGTTGGTTAGCAGTCGATGGTTATGGCTACTATCAAGGTATGTTCCATTGGCAAGACTCACTTGATAATCAAGTCATCTCGGAACAAATTTCTAGTTATGCTCGCAGTGTTTTTGACCAAGGTTTGGGTCGCAGTATTTGGTTTATCGGTGGTGGCGATGTTAATCACATCGCACGCACCATTGATACCTTTGCACCAAATAGACGGCAAGACTTGTGGGGTGGTGTAGGTTATGCCTGTGCTTACGCTGGCGGCGCAGAACGTGCAACCATAGAAGCCCTAACAAATACAGCAGGTGTTTATCGATTTCAATTAGCCCAAGGAACAGCTTACGCTGCCAAGTCCCGTCAATCTCTTGGTAATCACTCAGTTTACACAGAATTAGCTTGTCAGGTGTTGTGGGGAATGGGTGTTGATGCTGTAGTTGAGAGTTTAGCGGTCAATGGCGAAGCACTAGAATCTCAGACTTGGCAACATTACCGAGCGCGTGTTTTTCATCCAGTTAGAACGACCCTATTTTTATAGTCAAAAAATATACATAGATATTTGCTATTGCCAGCGATCGTAATATTCAAGTAACTAACGAAGACGTGGTACTGTGGCGCTTGCTGATACAAATCGGCATCAGGACTACCGTACTGCTTAGACTTTAAGTTACACAGTAGATAACTTTACAACAGTCAAGAGGTAAATAACGTATGGCTCAGTTTTTTGGTAGTCCTAATGATGATACTTTTGTCGGTACTTTAGATGCTGACATCATCTATGGGTTAGACGGCAACGACACCATCTTCACCGAGACTGGTAACGATATTATTCTGGGTGGTAATGGCAATGACGATTTCACCGCTGGAGGTGGAGATGATTTTGTTGATGGCGGGGACGGAGACGAGCTATTTTTTGGTGACTTTGACCTCAACGAAGACTTAGACATCGGGAATCCTGGAAATGATACGCTCAACGGCGGTAATGGAAGAGATTTTTTCTTCGGTGGTGGGGGCAACGATAACTTAAATGGCGGATCTGGGAATGATGTCTTCTTTGCACAGGATGGCGATGACATCGTTAATGGTGATGATGGAAATGATGACTTTAATGGCGGAAATGGTAACGACATCCTTAATGGGGGTGAAGGTAACGATCGCGTCCTTGCCGGTGCAGGCAACGATAAAGTCATTGGTGGTTCCGGTAACGACCGACTTAATGGTGATAGCGGCAATGACACCCTTGACGGTGGTACTGGTAACGAAATTCTAATCGGGAATTCTGGTAACGACATACTCTTGGGTGGCGATGGTAACGATATATTATTTGGTTCTAACCCTTTCTCCACCCCCGCATCCGGCGAAGACACAGCTGAAATAGATACCCTAACAGGCGGTGCGGGTAACGATATCTTCTACTTGGGAGAGCAGAGGATTATCCGGGACTCCGAAGTCTTTTACGATGAGGGAGGTGACAGCGACTACGCTCTGATTACTGACTTTGAGCCTGGTAAAGACCGTATTGCACTACCTTCAAATCTCCAGTTTGTTCCTGGAGGTAATTACGGTATAGGTATAGCCCCTTCTAACCTCCCCCAAGGAACAGCAATCTATCACGAGGGTGACCTGATTGCTATTGTTGCAGGTGTTTTACCTCCAGCAATTACTAGTGGTAGCTTTCTCTTTGATATCGCTGATAGCCTAACCCAGACCTCGTTCAATGGCGATGAAAGCGACAATACCCTCGTTGGTACTTTGGGCAATGACACGATCTCTGGGTTAGGTGGCGATGATACCATCTTCACCGAGTCTGGCAATGACTTAATCTTTGGTGGTAGTGGAAATGATGATTTCACCGCCGGAGCCGGAGATGATGTCGTCAACGCGGGATCTGGAGATGACCTGGTTTTTGCGGACTTTGACCTCAATGAAGACTTAGACGTGGGTGAGGCTGGAAATGACACTGTTAACGGTGGTGATGGCAGAGATATTATATTTGGTGGAGGCGGCGACGATAAGTTAAACGGTAATGCCGGAAATGATGTCTTATTTGGGCAAGATGGAAATGATGTCCTCAAAGGCGGAAGTGGGGATGATGATTTTAATGGTGGAAATGGCGACGATATAATCCGTGGAGGAAATGGCAACGACCGAGCTCTTGCTGGTGCAGGTAATGATCAAGTTTTTGGTGGAAGTGGTTTTGATCGCCTGAATGGTGACAGCGGTAACGACACTATCAACGGTGGAGATGGGGATGACATCGTAATTGGCAATGCTGGCAGCGACATTCTCTTGGGTGGCAACGGCAATGATACATTCTTTGGAGCTAACCCCTTTTCGACACCAGAATCTGGCGAAGGCAAAAACGAGGTTGATATTTTAACTGGCGGCAGCGGTAGGGATATCTTCTTCCTGGGAGAAGAACGGATTATCCAAGACTCCGAAGTCTTCTACGACGATGCAGGGGATAATGACTATGCTCTGATTACTGACTTTAAGCCTGGTGAAGACCGTATTGGACTGCCTTCAAATCTCGGGTCTTTTCCTGGTGGTAACTTTAGTCTCGGTCTAACCCCTTCTAACTTCCCAGAAGGAACAGCAATTTACTTCCGGGGCGATCTGATTAGTATCGTTCAAGGTGTTTCGTTTGCAGAGTTATCGTCTAGCGATTCCTTTGTCTTCAGTTAGATAAGCTATTTTGCATTTAATTTTGATGCACTTTGTGCATCAAAATTAAAGTTTGCCATTCAAATCAGGTAATTTGAATGGCAACAAACAGCTTATATGCATGTCTATCTGAAATTAGATGAGTACGAGCATTTGGGTATAAAAGCCTGTATTCGTTGTTTGATAAGCTTTACAGGCTTTTTATTTTTTGAAATCGTTTAACTTTAGAGGGGAATTAGAGAGTTATGGCTACGATTATTATTCCAGCAACTGATAAAGATGATTTCATTCTCCAAGATGTTGGAAGTGATATAGCAGTTGATGGTCTTGGTGGAGACGACATAATTCTAGTGGGAAGTGGAAATGATGTCATTATTGGTGGAGATGGCAATGATTTCGTTTCTTCGGGAAGCGGAGATGATCTGGTTATAGCGGGAAAAGGCTCAGATACTATTTTTGTTGGTGATGGCGATGACTTAGTTTCTGCCTCAGAGGGAAATGATACTGTCATTGGTGGTAATGGTGATGATAAGCTTGTGGGCGGACTTGGACGTGACTTGCTGATTGGGGGAGATGGTGATGATATTCTCTTTGGAGATACTGATGTCATCGCTGGAAAGGGAGGCGCAGACAAAATTTTCGGTGGCGACGGCAATGATGAAATTGAAGCGGGTGCTGGGGACGATCTAGTCTATGGGGGTGCAGGCAGCGATCGCATTTCAGGAGGACGGGGTAATGACATCATTGAGGGCGGATCTGGTAATGACTTTGTAGAAGCTAGCAGTGGCAATGATTCGGTAAAAGGTGGAGGTGGAAATGATGTCCTCTTCGGTGCCGAAGGTAGCGATCAACTCTTTGGTGACTCAGGTGATGACAAACTTAATGGTGAAAAAGGCAACGATATTGTATCTGGTGGTGATGGGGATGATTTCCTTTTAGGTGGATCTGGAAATGACACATTAAGAGGAGATATAGGTAATGATCAGTTACTTGGTGCTGAGGGCGATGATGTACTAATTGGTGTTAATCCTGGGGGATTGCCAGGAACACCGATTTCTAACTTTGGTGTGGGTGAAATAGACTTTCTAATTGGAGGTGATGGTTCAGATAAATTTGTACTAGGTGACAACAATAATGTCTACTACGCTAACCCATTATTAGAGCAGGGATTAAAGGATTATGCTCTAATAGCTGATTTCAATACTACATCTGATAATATTCAGCTTTTTGGCAACTCAAATAATTATTTGCTACGCGAGTCGTTTGGTTCATTACCTACTGGAACATTGATTTTCTCTGTTGATCCTACATCTTCACCTGAACTTATCGGCATAATTCAGAATGTTTCGATCTCAGCTTTAAACCTAAACAATTCGAGTCAATTTACTTTTGTTTCCTAAGCTTTTGGCAAAAACTTAAGTAATTTTTGATGCTGCTTAAAAAGGAGAATCAAGATGATACAGGATGCTTGGCGAATCAGCGCAGATGAGGCTAGAGCACAAATGAAAGCTAATTTGCTCGGACGTAAAGTTGCAGTGAGGAATGCCAGAGTGCCACAGCGATTCGGACAGGTTGCTGAAGGAATGTGGCAGGGCTATCATGCAGCGATCGCCGATGAAGAACCAGAGGCTCTGGTAGCCAGGCTGAATGCAATAGAATCCGAGTTGTTTGGATTCGCCTTAGAGGGGGTAGGCATGGGTCTTGCCGAGTTGGATGCACTCAAGCCTAAGAAGCAGAATCGAGTGCAGGCATTTCTGGAAGGCGCTAGGACAGCTTATCAGACTATGGTATACTTAGGCGTGGGTTTAATGCTAGTTCGACGCGAACTGCCCATTGAGCCATATTTAACACAACTTAATCCCATAAGGAGTTGGCCGATAATTGATGGCTATGGCTTTAATCATGGTATATACCGATGGCGAGAATATATTGATGGTCAAGCTATTCCAAAGCAACTTGTCGGCTACGCTTGCCGCGTCTTTGACCAGGGTTTGGGTCGTAGCATCTGGTTGCTGGACGGTACTGATGTCACTCGGATATCAGTGACTGTAGGTGGTTTTTCCTCTATAAGACAAGCAGATATTTGGGGTGGTGTTGGTTACGCTTGTTCCTCAATCTGTGGTGCGGAACGTGCAACCATAGAAGCCTTAGGAACAGCAGCGGGGTCTTATCTATCTGAGTTGGCTAAGGGAGCAGCTTGTGCCGCCAAGTTTCGTAAACTGCTCGGTAACCCGGCAGGTTATACAGAATTTGTCCATGAGGTACTGTGTGAGATGGCAGGTGATACCAAGACTAAGGTTAGAGACATTCCAAATAACGAAGCAGAACCGAACCAACAAGTCTGGCAACACTACCGGGAGGTACTGTTAACTTAATTCAGCAGGAGTTACGCAGCTTAATTGAGATTCTCAGTATTGCTACAAACCCTCAGCGATCGCTATTGTTATGGGTTGGATGATGAAGCGCTTTTCAAAAGCCTTCCAATCTGCATAATTATAAATTTTGCTCGATGCACCACAAATCAAGAGTTTTCGGCTACTATTCTGGATGTGCTTTGGAAAATACCTGCCTTGATTAATAAGCACAGGACGATACCCAATAATTGGTGTTCACGAAAAAAATTTTGCGATTTCTGTCGAAATGTTCATAAATTACACGTCATATAATTGAGCGCGGAAAATACCAAACTCGAAATCAACTCACAACAAAGGAACTAACATGCAATACGCAATCCTAATCTACGAGAGCGAAACCGATTTCAATAATCGTACAGATGAACAGCACAAGGATGCTTATTGGGGCGCTTTCAGCTCCTACTCACAAGCTCTGGCTGAAGCTGGTGCAATTGCTGGCGGTGCTGCGCTCTATCAGCCTCATGCTGGTACAACAGTGCGATTGCGCGATGGTCAACGGCATGTCCAGGACGGGCCCTACGCCGACACCAAAGAGCAACTTGGCGGTTTCTACCTCATAGATGTACCAGATTTGGATGCAGCTCTGGATTGGGCGGCTCGTTGTCCGACAGCAGCTGACGGTGCGGTTGAAGTTAGACCTTTATTGCCAATGACTCAAGGCTAATGACTACTGTGAATGCACGTCAAGCCGCAGAACTCGCAGCACGTAACTCATACGGGCAATTAGTTGCATACCTGGCAGTTCGCACACATGATGTGGCTGCTGCGGAAGATGTGCTTGGCGATGCATTCCTGGCTGCGTTGAAAGCTTGGACAGAAAAAGGTGTCCCTGATAATCCAGAAGCATGGCTGCTGCTTACTGCACGGCGTCGCCTGATCGATGATGCCCGACACGCTAAGGTGAAAGCCTCAGCAGCCTATGCACTGAAGCTGATAGCTGATGATGTGCAACAGGAGACATCTTTAGAAGTTTTGTTCCCAGACGATCGCGTAAAGCTCCTATTTATCTGTGCCCACCCAGCGATTGATGCAGGTATCCGTACCCCTTTAATGCTGCAAACAGTGCTTGGGCTGAATGCTGCTCAGATTGCCTCAGCTTTTCTGATCGCCCCAGTAACAATGAGTCAACGGCTCGTCCGTGCCAAAGCTAAGATTCGAGATGCTGGTATTGCCTTCGAGTTGCCAGAAGCCAAAGATTTGGCGATGCGGTTGGATGCTGTGCTAGAGGCAATCTATGCTGCCTATAGTAATGGCTGGGAAAACGTGACTGGGGTCGATCCACGGCGTAAGGGTTTAACAGAAGAAGCAATCTGGTTGGCACGTCTGTGCGTACAACTCTTACCAGAAGAACCTGAAGCACGGGGGCTATTAGCGCTGATGTTACATTGTGAAGCGCGTCGTGATGCCCGTCGGACGAAAAACGGTGCTTATATTCCGCTTTTAGAGCAAGACGTTACACTTTGGTCGCAGCCAATGTTAAACGAGGCGGAGCGCGAACTTGCCGAAGCAGCAAAATTCAATCAGCTCGGAAAGTTTCAGTTGGAAGCTGCTATTCAATCGACACACGCTCAACGTAGAGTGACTGAGCGCACAGATTGGCAGACTTTAGCACTTTTATATGAAGGGTTGATTCAGTTTTCGCCAACACTGGGTGCTTTAGTTGGACATGCCGCAGCGATCGCAGAAGCCAAAGGGTTGGAACAAGGTCTGGCGCTCCTCGAAGCACTCCCTGCCGAGTCTGTCAAAAGTTATCAGCCATATTGGGCGCTCAAAGCTCACCTGCTTAAGCATTTGGGTCAGAATTCACAAGCTAAACAGGCTTACAGCCGTGCCATCGGTCTAGTAGAAGACCCAGCTATCCGCGAGTTTCTTGTTCGTCAATCTAGCGTTATCAGCTAATACGAATTTAAGTCGCGATCGCTCTCCCAAAAAGATTTGTATCATCAAACTGTAAAAAACAGAATAAATCAGAGGTAAAACAGATTTTATAGCTAAATTTGAGAGTTAAATTGTATACTTCATAAAACTTTAATTTGCTGTATTTATTCTTGTATTTTTTATCTAAATAGGCGCAATCTCAATGCAATTAGTATTGTTATACATAAGGATTTAACTCAATGTTCATAAACACTAAAAATGATATATACCATAGTTTTTACAAGCAATATAAAGAAATTATCCCTTCTGTTTTTGGCATCATAATTCTGTTAATTGTATGGTATTTAATCAGCTTAAATCCTGAAACATCACTGCCTTCTCCTTTTAAGGTTATAACTGATACCTGGGACTTAATTATCGATCCCTTTTTTAACAAGGGAGGTAATAACAAAGGATTGTTTTGGTTGGTTATTGACAGCCTTGGACGAGTGGTTTTTGGCTACTCACTAGCTGCCATAGTAGGTATTTTTGTTGGTTTTATTATTAGCTTGAACAAATTTACTAGACTTGCATTCGACCCAATTATCCAACTGTTGCGTCCGGTTGCGCCTCTGGCTTGGCTACCTCTTGCTCAGGCTATTTTCCTCAAACCCGATCCCTCAGCCATCTTTGTAATCTTTATCACGGCAATTTGGCCAATCATCCTTAATACTGCTTTGGGTGTGCAATTGATTCCTAGAGATTACACCAACGTTTCCAAGATTTTAGGACTCACAATTTTTGAGAACTTTTTTAAAATCTTACTGCCTGCTACACTTCCCTACATTTTTACAGGATTAAGAATTGCACTAGGTCTATCTTGGTTAGCTGTTGTTGCATCTGAGATGTTGCTTTCTTACGATGGAATTGGCTTTTTTATCGTCAATGCATACAACAACTCAGATATTAGTGAAATCATCTTGGCAATTATTTACTTGGGTGGAGTTGGTCTAATTCTAGACAAAATGATGGCTTATTTATCCTTAAAATTAACTCCACAAGAATAGCCTGCTTACAGAAAAAAATTATCAGCTATAAGACATAAGAGGAATATAATAGATATGTCTAGTTTTGTTGAAATTAAAGAGATAAAAAAGGAATTTAAACTATCGGATGGTAGTAAAAATATTGTCCTCCAAGATATTAACCTGAAAATCATACCGGGAGATTTTGTTTCCCTCATCGGTCATTCCGGTTGTGGTAAGTCTACCTTACTTAATATTGTGGCTGGCTTGGAGAAACCAACACAAGGCTATGTGGAAGTTGACGGTCAATTAGTACGCAGACCTGGTTCCGATCGGATGATGGTGTTTCAGAACTATTCCCTCTTACCTTGGTTAACTGCTTGGGACAATGTTGCCTTAGCTGTTGATAAGGTAATGCGTCATAAATCCAAGAAAGAACGCTATCAGCTAATTGCTGATTCTCTGGAAATGGTGGGGCTGAAAGATGCCATTCGCAAAAAACCAACACAACTTTCTGGCGGAATGAAGCAACGAGTGGCGCTAGCACGAGCCTTAGCGATTAAGCCCAAGCTGCTACTTTTGGATGAACCATTTGGAGCTTTGGATGCTTTGACTCGTAGTTCTCTGCAAACTGAGTTGATGCATATTTGTAATACAAACGATATCACTGCCATGATGGTTACTCATGATGTAGATGAAGCACTATTGCTCTCTAATCGCGTGGTAATGTTGAAAAATGGCCCTGGTGCAACCATCGATCAAGTTTTGGAAGTGCCTTTTGTATATCCTCGATTCCCGACGGAGATTATGGATAGTACTAAATATCATGCACTCCGGCATGAGATGATGCAATTTCTGCACAGACAGCAGCAGGTTAAATATATAGAAAGCCAAGTTTTAAGCGTTTTGCCTAAATCAGTTTAGACTCGATCACACAAACTTGGCTAGCACAATATCTAAGCTAGTAATGAAAAGTTTGTAGTAAGCACTTTAGTGCTTAGGAAATTAAGAGCTTTAGTCTTTAATTTTCTCCTAGTAGAATTCGTAATTACCACCATAACAGCATTTTAAATTACATAGTTAAAGTTGCTAGAAAACATGGGGATACTCTTATACCGAGATGCAATTTAAATAACGATTAGCTTATTACTATCAAAGTATATAGGACTCATATTTGATTTCTGAAACAACTCATTACAACTAAGAGGATGTTTGAAAAGTCCTCTTGTCGGTATCAAAAATTTTAGATCCCCCTAAATCCCCCTTAAAAAGGGGGACTTTGATTCCGGCTTCCCCCCTTTTGAAGGGGGGTTAGGGGGGATCTAAAAGTACCTAAAGTGACAGCGAAACACTTTTCAAACAACCTCTAAGAAGCCTTCTTGACTGTTGCCTATTGCCTATTGCCTATTACCTGCTTACGCAAATTAGTTCAGAAATCAAAGCGGATTCCTATATATATCTGTTTACTTGCAAGAGATGAATCGATATGGCAAAGCTTTCCAGACGCAAATTTTTAGCAACCACAGGTGCAGCAGCATTACTGACTCAAACCATAACCCATCGTGGCACTTCTGGCTCCCCTCTTACCCAGTTAAGTTCAGGTGTATATGCTGGTTATAGCGATACTCCTGAGGTGACAACCGCTAAACTGGGCTTCATCGCTGTTACCAGCTGCTCTCCTTTAATTATCGCCAAAGCTAAAGGCTTTTTTGCTAAGTATGGTATGCCTGATGTCCAGGTAAATAAGCAGGCTTCTTGGGCTGTTACGCGTGACAAACTGATGTTAAGTTCAGCCGATGGTGGCTTGGATGGTGCCCATTTACTCTTTCCCATGACATACCTGATTGCTACAGGAGAGATTACATACGGTCGTAAAATACCTATATATATCCTGGCTCGTTTAAATTTGAATGGACAAGGGATTTCACTTGCCAATGCCCATAAAAATTTAAATCTTGGTTTGGACAGTTTTGCCCTCAAATCAGCTTTGGCTCAGAAGGCGTTGAGTGGAGAAATCTCCCGCTTTGCTATTCCCTATCGACGGGTAACAGGAGATTTTTTCATGCGCTGGTGGCTTGCTTACGGCGGTATTGATCCGGAACGAGATGCATCCCTGATGGTGGTACCACCGCCTCAAATGGTAGCTAACATGCGCGGTGGGACGATGGATGGTTTTTGTGTGGTCGATCCTTGGCATCATCGTTTGATTAAACAGAAGCTTGGATACTCAGCTGTAACTAGTGGAGAGTTGTGGAACAATCACCCTGAAAAAGCACTCGCCATGCGTGGTAACTGGGTAGATAAGCATCCTAAGGCAGCTAAAGCACTGCTAGCTGCTGTTTTGGAAGCTCAGATATGGTGCGATCGCCCTGAAAATATGGAGGAAATGGTAAGGATTCTCTCACAACGCCAATGGATGGGAGTCAAAAGTGATTTACTTCGCGATCGCTTACTGGGCAAGTTTGATTATGGAAACGGTCGCGTTGTAGAAAATAGTCCTCATGCGATTAAGTTTTGGCGCAATAATGCTTCCTACCCTTACAAAAGCCATGATTTGTGGTTTTTAATCGAAGATATGCGATGGGGGTATCGTTCCCCAGAATTTCAGACTAAACCTTTAATTGAGGCTGTAAATCGCGAAGATTTGTGGCGAGAAGCAGCTAAACTTATTGGTCAAGAAAAAGCGATTCCACCAAATACATCACGGGGCATAGAGAAATTTTTTAATGGTCTGGAATTTGACCCTGAGAATCCTCAGGCTTATTTAAATGCTCCTACGATTAGAAAAGTTTAATGAGTTATTTACGACACAACATTATGTCAATTAAATCAAGCAGCGATCAACAAAGCTTTGAAGAAGCGTTGAATAAGTCAATTAAATCAACTTCAGAGCGTGTTCCTGACAAGACTTATCCGAAAATGGTAAATGTTACGTTAAAAGGATTTCAGCGATTATAAGGGAATGTGCGATGCCTGCGGCGGACTGCGCCTACGCTAGACTAGGTATACGATACAATAAAAGTTTAAGCATAAATTACGCCTAAATTATTAGTTTTTGAGTAATGAGTTAGGAGTTAGAAGTAATGAGTAATGAGTGGATCAGAAATGGGTATTTACTCATTGTAAAATTTTTTATGCTCAGATCGCCGTCATCCTCCTAACAGAGGTTAACTCTTTTCAAATGCGATCGCTCATGCATGGATGTGCTATGAACTGAAGCGCTTTTATTGGGGGTCTATGTTAAAACTGCTGTAATTCATGTGCAACAAGCATTTCGGTAGGTATTGAGTTCAAGTTAGAGATTTTGCGAGAAGATGACCATCCAAAACCAGGCTAAGTTGCCCATTGGCAAGAAGGCTAGTTCCTTGGATATAAGCAGGAACTGGGATTGCTTCCCCCAAAGGATGGATCGCAGCGGATTGTTTGCCGATTATGCAATCTACTTCTAAAGCACATCGTTTGTCTAAGTAACGAAATACTAATAAAGGCTTATCCTGCTTGAAAGCATTTAGTGTATCTGTCCTGTAAGTGGTAACTGAGGTGCGAAGCTGGTTAGGACAAATCAGCACATCAGTCAATAAGTGGATAGGGACGAGCATTTCTGTTGTTAGATCCTCACGATCGCAACCAAGCAAGCCACTGGTGCCAGAAGACTGCAAAAATAACATGCGTCCCGCTTGAGTTTGGATAATTTGTTCGGACTGGGATAGACAAATCTGCTCTACGGAATCGGCAATAAATGCATAGACTCTGGAGTTAGCTTGGCAGACGATAAGTTGAGCAATTTTTTGATCGAGGGGAATTTGGAGCGAGAAGGCTGTACCATGTCCAGTTTTAGACTTCAATACTATTCTTCCCTGAATAGCTGTTAATTGCTTGCAAACTTCAGTTAATTCTGCTCCTAACTCTAAAGCAGCACGATCGCATAAAACAGATGAAACCTCTGGTTCAAGTACTAGCTCTTGTAAAATATTTCCTGGTTTTGTAAGGGCGAGTCCTTGGGCTGAAGCTTGTTGATAAATTTGAGATAAGTTAAGTCCTGCGCCATCATCACAGCCATCAATAATCAGTTGATTTCCTTGCTGGTAAACTTGAATTTCAATAATACCGTTGCTATTTTTACCAAGGTGTTGGCGTGTTTGGCCAGACTCAATACTTTGCTCTAGTAAATAGCAACTTATATGCAACAAGAGGGTGCGGAGGCGATCGCTAAATGCCCGATCGACTTGGATATCGCTAATTTGTAAATGTAGTTTAGCAGACTTATCTTGTAGAGCTTGTAACTGAGACCAAAGGCGATGCAACGGTTCTAAAGCTACTTTTAAAGGAATAGTTGTAACTTTTTTGACTAAATTGGAAGACTGGTTAAGTAACTTTTCCTGCTGTATGAGTTCTTGTTTGAGTTGATGATGATTGTTATTAAGGGAATAAACAGTTGATGCCACTTGAGACGCTTCAGCCAAAACAGATTGAAGAGTACCGTATAATTGCTGAGAGCGAGAAGCCGCTAGAGGAGAAAGGGTATCTGAAATTGCTGCTAAACGTCCTGACCATTCCTGTAGATTATCCAGCAGGTGTTGTAATCGTTTAACTTGTCGGAGCAACCGCCCGATCGTATGTTGCTGTTGTTCTTCCTGACAAGCTTGCTGATTATAGTTAATTAATAATGTTGCAATTAGCGCGTTTAGTTGTTCAAGATGCTTAATATTGATAGGTGTAGCGGCTGGAATACTTGTTGCAAGAATGGTAGAAATGGATTCTTGCAAAGAGAGTGGATGGCGATCGCGAACAGATTTAACTAGGGATGTTTCAGATATTTCAGCAGACAGGGAAAAATCCCCCAACCAAGCATGAAAATCTTCTTCCCCATACTCCTCCAGGTTTGTTAGTTCCCCTACCTTGATGGGAAGCTGCTCGATATCTACGTGAACAAGGCTGCCAGACTGGGGGCTAGTTTCATCTATTAGTTCTCTGTCAAGACTTTCCTTGTCTTTAACGATAACTTGCTCCGCAGAAGATTCTACCTTGGCCAAGCGATCGCCAAACTGAATAACTGGTTGATATTCTTGCGGTTGCTCTAACGATGTCTCAAGATTTGTTTCCTGGGAATCGCCAAACTCTGCTTGTAGACGAGCAACAATGGCAGACATCCGCTCCAGAATTTCTACTTCGTCAATTTGCGAGGCTGTTAAAAATGCCATCAACAGCATTTGTAGGCAATCTAATCCTTCCGACAACAGCGAGGCGATTGGGGCGTTGACAGTTGCCCGATACTGATGCAAAAGCTGAAAAATCTCTTCTAGTGCAGCCGCAACTACGGCAATGGCATCTAGCTCGGCTGCTATGGCAATCGAATGCAGAGAGCGAGCAGCTTCCATGAGAGCCAAAGCTGTACCAGGGTTACTGTCTTTTGTATAGTTAGGCAACTCCTGCTCCAAGAACAGCAACAGATCGATCGCTTCTTCTAGGAAGCGATCGTCGTTCTGCGGTTGGGGGACAAAATCGGTACTCATGAAAACAACTCTCAGTTTCTATGGGTTTGTGACAATTCTATGGCTTCGACATTAGACTTCTTACAGAAGTGGGGAAAAGGGTAAGGGGTAAAGGGGAAAGGGCTAATAAAAACCCTTTTCCCTTTAACCTTTTCCCTTTCCCCCCTCTTGCAAAAGTTACTTTTGCAAGAGGTCTATTGATTTGAGGGTACAAGCAGCGATGTCGCCGATCGCTCGAAATTGCTCGTGGATTTGCGCGATTGACTCCAGCCCAGCACTGATTTGGCGATCGCACGGTTCGATAGCAGAAGTAACGTCTGCTGCTGCCACCTGGAGTTCTTGGAACCATTCCTCTATATTTAGGGTGCTGTCGCGGGCTTGACGGGCGAGAATTTCCACCTGTTCGGCAGCAGCTAGCAAACCTCGTTCCTGGTCGTTAGCTTTTGTGGCTTCGATGGCTGTATTCAGGGACAAAACCTGAATTTTGGTACTCAAGCCTTCCACAAGGCCAACAAAGCCAGAAGCTTGCTGGCAAAATTCACCAAGGTATTGCAGCTGTTTATTAGTAATAGCAACAGTATCTTGAATAGACATTAAATGCTCGTTGGCAAGCTCGGCGATTCTTGCTCCTTCTTGTACAGCCTGGCTCACCTGCTGAAATGGCACTAGTAACTCAGAGCGATCGCAGGATTCAGCCTTTTGCTGTTGAACAGGTGGAGCTACTATTTCAGCCCAGCGCAAGTTAATTGTCAACATCATTCCTACTTGTTGTAGCAAACTGCGCTCTGCTTCCTGCCATTGTCGGGGTTGGAGGCAATGATGAATAACTAAAAAACCCCAAGGCTGTTGTTTGACAATCAAGGGTAAGCAGAGGCTAGTTTGCACCTGAAAGCGTTGCCAAAATTGCTGTTGGCGGGGAGTTAATTCTAATACTTCAGTTAGGTTGCCCTGCGAGTGTTGTCCGTCGCCAACATCGGGTTTATTAACAAACAAATTTATCGGTAGGGATTGGTTGAGCAAGGATGTCCAACCTGCTTGTATAGCTTCAGCGATCGCTCGACTGCGATTATCTTCCTCAAAACGATAAATCAAAACGCGATCGGCGTTGAGAACATCTCGAAGGGCGGTGACTGTAACCTCCAAAAGTTCAGCTTGACCTTTTGCTTGCTGCATTTGCCGATCAATGGCCGCAAGTTGTTCTCGCTGGAGTTGAAAAGCCCCTCGAACATTTTCATCATTATCACTGGGCGAATCCTTAGCCAAAGCTTGGATAAAAGCTTCGATTTGACTTACCTTCTGCTGCAATTGAGCGACCTTTGGCCCCTTAGCAGATTGAAAGACTGCTTTGATTAGAGCCACATTAGCCAAAATTTCTTCTATCTGGATTTCATTTTCAACAGGCTGGGTTTCAGAATTAGGGTCTAAAGTTGCGATCGTCACAGAAAACTCCTTGGCAGCATCAAGTTAAATCAGTGGGTTTGCCATTGCAATGTTTGGGCGATCGCTCTGGTGTCTAAAATCCAGCGATCGCCTGGCAGAATACCTCGAACAAAATTTAGCAGTTTGTTTGGGGAAAGGTCGGTTGGTGCCGATTGTGCTTGCTGTAAATCCTGCCACTCTACATCGTAGACATGAGCCACCAAAAACCCGATTACCTGATTTTGCAGTTCGAGAACCAGAACCATTGGCTTTTCTGGTCGTGACTGCCGCTTCAAAAGCGGCGCATAACCAAGCAAATGTTCCAAGTCAACTAGCCGTAGCATTTGTCCTTGCCAATTATAGAAACCTAAAATCCAACTTGGTAAGGCCGGGGCTGGGGAAATTTCTTGGCTAGCGAGATGAATAATGTCCTGTATTGAGTCAAATGGTAGCAATCCACTTCCTTGATTCCCCAAGGAAAAACGGAGAAATCTTTGCCGTTGTTCGCCTGATGTCAGCCCAGCAGACAAGGTTGGGGTTGTTCCGGGCAACCCCAACTTATCAGCCAATATCTGGCTCATACCAAAAAGAAGTACTTTGAGTGGTTCCTCATTTGGTGCTACAGGCAAAACAGCCATGTGGCTAACACAGCTTAACTCCGCCACTTGCCGATAAGACCACGGCACCGGACGCACTGCTTCTAAAGGAATATCGATTAAGGCAGGGGGCTTGTCCACAGGAATGCCACAAATTTCCCCAGTCCGTGTTTGAGTCAGAAGTAAGAAGCGTCCTGAAGTGTCAACCGCAGAGGGAACTTGATGCGCCTGTTGGCCTTGTACTTGCTGAATGAACTTCTGGCGCAAATCCACAATCGTAATGGTTTGCGCTCCCAAATCGACCATCCCGATACCACTTTCAACCGTACTGCGAATAGGGGGACAAGCCATCACCTTGAGAACTGCACCAACTGGCAGAGCAAATAAATAGTCTGCGATCGCAAAAACAACGACTCGTAATGAGTCACGCTCGCTCACAGCGCCAGATAATCGCTTAAACGGAAAGGGAGTGTTAAGCATAAATAATAGAAAGGGTAAAGGGGAAAGGGTAAAGGGTAAAGGGGAAAGGGTAAAGGGGAAAGGGTAAAGGGGAAAGGGTAAAGGGTAAAGGGGAAAGGGTGCAAGCCCCTAAACTTTATTTATGGAGGGGAAAAAGATTCAATTCCAGACTATTGCGCAAGAATTGAGGCATCCTTACTTCAAGCCCCTAACTAAAGTTAGGGGCTTCCCTTTCCCCTTTCCCCTTTAACCTTTTCCCTGCCCGAAGGGCATTGACTGATTTATAGATTGAATTTGATTAGATAGCATACGGCTCAACTCTATAGCTTGATTAGAAAGTTGTGTATAAGTTGGTTGGTCTAGATAGCCTACTTCTAACGCTACTCTTAAAAGACTGCGAACTTCACCAGCAGACCCTTTAGCAATATTTAGAAAGTTTAAGTATTCTTTGCGAGAATATCGTTCAAATCCTTCTGCAATATTTGTAGGTATTGATACGGATGCACGTCTTAACTGATCTCTTAAACCAAAGTCTCTACTCAGTTCACCTTCCTTAGTCCTTAAGTATATTTGCTTAACTAAGTCAATACCTTTTTGCCATACTTTTAAATCCTCAAAAGTTTCAATTTTTTTCCTTTCCATTCCTTCCCTTCCCCGTTCCCCTTTACCCCTTCCCCTTTACCCCTTCCCCTTTACCCTTTACCCTTTACCCATTAACCAGTTCAGCGATCGCCGCTAGAAAGCTCTGTTCTGAATAGGGTTTGGTCATGTAAGCTTTCGCCCCTAGAGCTAAAGCTAATTGGCGGTGCTTCTGTCCGCTACGAGTAGTCAGCATTACTACAGGAATCCCGGACAAACGCTCGTCTTGGCGATGGTGTTCTAAAAACTCAAATCCATTCATACGCGGCATTTCAATGTCACAAATCACTAAATCGACATCACTGTGTTGCACCATTTGAGCGATCGCCTCTCGACCATCGCCTGCTTGCAACACTTGATAATCGGCTTTTTGGAGCGTCTGCACCAAACTTTGCCTTTGGACAACCGAATCTTCCACGACTAACACTGTCAGTCGGTTAGGTTGAGCAACGGCTGTATTGACTTCCATCGGCTGTTGCTGCGGTTGCGTTATAGTTGCGGATTGCTGTGCCTCTAGAGTAAGAACAGGCTCAGGCGCGGGCAATATTGCAAGACTTGATGCTGGGGAAGTCGGCATCATATCTGTCTCCCAAGTTTGCCGAACTAACTCCAACGGGTCAACGATTAGGGTCAGACTACCATTTCCCAACACGCTGTAGCCTTGGATGTAACTAGGTAAAGTCAGGACTCTGCCGAGGGATTTAATTACTAATTCCTGCTCGACTAAAATCTGATCTACTTGCAAACACAGGTATTGATGCTCTGTTTCTAACAGCAGCAGAGGTTCGATGGTGTTCCGTTGTTTGACTGGAAAAGGACTTAGGTTTAAATTGTGGTCTTGGGTGAATAAAGGATATTTGTAATCCAGCAAATTCGCAAGCGAGCGGATGGGAACTAATTGCTGATTTTGCCCTTCTCCCCACTGCCAGAATTTTTGGCTGCCTTGCCCATGTAAAGATTGCTGGACTTGAATCTGCTCTGGCTGCGGTAATAAAACCTGGCTAACTCCTTCAGACAGCAAGCCATAAGTAATACCTTGAGATTGACAAACGAGCAAGCGTGCTGTTGTCAAGCTCAGGGGCAATTGCAGCATGAAGGTGGTTCCCTGCCCTGAAAGCGATCGCACCACAATCGAACCTTGTAAAGCTTGCAATTGAGTGCGAACCACATCTAAGCCGATACCACGACCAGATAACTCACCAACCTGGTTGGCGGTAGAAAAGCCTGGTTCAAATAATAACTCTGCCAGTTGGTCTTCTGAGGCGTAGGCAACTTGTTCGGGAGTCAGCAGGTGTTTTTCTATAGCTCGCTGACGAATGGATTCCCAGTTAAAGCCTCGACCATCATCCCGTACCTCAATAGTAGTGCGGTTGCCTTGATGATAGGCTTTAATTGTAATCGTTCCGGTTTCTGGTTTACCCTGCTGGCGGCGGGTTTCTACCGGTTCAATGCCGTGATCGAAGGCATTGCGAATCATGTGCAGCAAGGGATCGTACAACTGCTCAGAAATGGCTTTATCCACCAGTACCTTCGTACCGCCAAGCTTGAGTTCAACAGGCTTATGATAAGTTGCTACCATCTGTTGCAGGAGGCGGGGTAATCGATTCAACACTGTTCCCAGTGGCACCATTCTGGCTTGCAGCAAATCTTCCTGCGCTCCTGAAAGCAGTTGCTTGCGCTTTCCGAGGCTGAAGCGAGATTGCTGAACTAAGCCATTAACAGCCTCAATCTGTTCTCCTAATTGCACCATGTCTTCTGTCAGATTTTGCAGGAGAATGTGCAACTCGCTATAGTTATCCATTTCTAAGGCATCAAAATTGGATTGTGCCTCGGTAGCAGAGATAACTCGTGGAGATCCATGTATATGTCGCTGCTTGCGTTCGGGAAGCAGCAGATGTCGATCCGACCAAGTAAAAACTTTACTAAGTTGTTGTTGACAGTACAAAAACTGTAGTAGAGTGTCTTGGGCTGCTTTGTGGATGTGGTTAGATTGCAGGTTTTGTTGGTTTTCGCTGATTAGCAATTCCCCAATTGTATGGCTGAGGCGATCGAGCTGTTCTATCGCTACTCGGATACTGGGAAGTGATGCCGATGACTGAGCCTGGAGGCTTGGCGCTGGTGGTGGAGAGGCTGGCCGATCTGAGTCTGAGTATCGGCAGGATGTCTGTGGATCTCCGATCCAGATCGACTGTAAAATCCGATCTATGGCAGAGGGAGCTACTACCGAATCCTGAGAAATAGGTGCCAGTACCTCCGGTGTTTTCGGTAGGGAGTTATCAGTCCGCTTCGGGAAAAACGACCAAATTGATTCCGCTTCGCTGGCACTGAGGAGGGGGGATGGCTTATTCTCAGTTGTAGGCGTTTCTGTGGGTTGGGCAGCGATCGCAACTGGCTGCTCTTGCGATTCTGGGACAGGAATAGTTAGTCCTGCCCATTCTCGCAATTGTGGAGATATTTCTCCCCCTTGAGTGCGATCGCCTGCAAGTACTGCTATTTGAGCTGCTTTAAAATTTTCTAAAGCCGCCTGAGCGATTTGCAATACTTTGTCTGGATGTGCTTTGAGCGCGTTTAGGGTCGCCTGGGCAATTTCTTCTAATCCCGATAAGCCATAAGATGCTGCTAGTTCGACAAAAAATTCTGCTTGGGAGTTGAGTGTTGTTTGAATTTGTTGCGGATCTTGGCTTTGGATGTCAGTTTCCAGTTGTTGCAAATCCTGGAGTACACTCCCGGAAAAGATTGACTCTACGACATCAAAGCCAAGTTCTTCCGAACTAGGAAGCGGAGCCTCACGACCAAAAAAGTCGCCTAGTTTATGTTGGAGTTGGGCAAAGATTGAGGCAGTTCGATCGAGTATTTCTGCCTCATTGCAGGTTAAGCCCATCAAAGCTGCACTCAATGGAGTTCGCAGGCACTCATAAGCATCTAGAAGCAAAGCACCCAATTCTGGATCGATTTCCAGTTCTGGAGCGTATAACGCTTGGAATACATCTTCCAAATGATGGGCAATCGTCTGAATAGTTTCTTGCCCAACACTGGCAGCACTCCCTTTGATAGTATGGGCGCTTCGCATCAAGGCATGAACTTTTTCTATTGTTTTTTCATCAAGTAGACCGATCAGATTCTGCTCAATGGTTTGCAACAACTCTGCCGCTTCAGCAAGAAAAGCCTGCTCTTGATTACTGGGATCGGGGTTCATAATACGCTTGGTGTCAAGGAGATTTATCTGTTAAGGCAGGCAGGGGGAGCAGGGGAGGCAGGGGAGCAGAGGAGAGTTGTTTCTCCCCTGCCCCTCCGCCCCTCTGCCCCTCTGCCCCTCTGCCTTATCCTGAGAACAAATATTCACCACGACTTACTTAGTCAACTTTGAACTGGCTAACGCTGGTTTCCAGTTGTTGTGAAGTCATCCGTAGTTCCTCAAAAGACTCGGAAATGTGGATGGCACTTTCTGAAGTCTTGCGGGCGATCGCTGAAACATCCATCATTGCCTCTGTCAACATTTGAGATTGCTGACTTTGATGGGAAACTGCTTGGGTAATTCCTTGCACCAGTCCACCAATTTCGTTGGTAGCTACCACGATCGCACTTAGGGAATGACGAGTCTCATCGATCAAGTTCGAGCCTTGGACGACTTGGCTAATCCCTATTTCCATTGCTTCGGTAACTTCGTTGGTGCCAGCTTGAATTTCTTGCACGAGTCGCTCAATTTCTGTGGTGGCACTAGCCGACTGATAAGCCAGAGAACGAACTTCATCTGCAACCACCGCAAAGCCTTTGCCATACTCTCCGGCACGGGTAGCCTCGATCGCAGCATTGAGTGCCAGCAAATTAGTTTGAGTGGCAAAGTTTTCAATCAGACTCACTACTTTCGAGATTTTCTGAGAAGCTTCACCGAGACGTTTAATCTTCTTGGCTGTTTCCGACACAGTTTCTCGAATTTCCAAAATGCCATCTACGGTTCTTTCCATCAGGGAATCACCAGCTTGGACGGTGTTATTAGCTCTTTGCACCGCCTGTCCGACTCTTTGAGCATCAGCAGCAACTATCTGGGTGGAAGTTAC
This sequence comes from Nostoc sp. CALU 1950, assembly GCF_051172895.1. Taxonomy (NCBI): domain Bacteria; kingdom Bacillati; phylum Cyanobacteriota; class Cyanophyceae; order Nostocales; family Nostocaceae; genus Nostoc; species Nostoc sp. CALU 1950. Next base: position 92,967 of record NZ_JBDNJQ010000009.1, read on the forward strand.
CATCATTTGTAATTGTTCCAGAGCGTTTTCGAGCCGTTCTGCCTGCTGTTGAGCTTGGTCAGATAGTTTCACTACTGAGATAGTGTTATTGCTGGAAGTTTCACTCACCCTGCCAGCAGCAACCTGCACTTGTCGCACTAAATCTCGCAAACTTTGGATCGTAGTATTGTAACCATCGGCGATCGTCCCAATTTCATCTTCAGATAGGGGCGCTCGAACGGTAAGATCGCCTCTGAAGGATGGTTCCAAAGCCATGAGAACGCGGATTGCTCCTTGTTGGAGTTTTTCGCGGGCGGTGCGTTCGCGCTCTGCTGCTTCTGCTAGTTGCTGCTCTTGAGTACGCACCTGTGTTAGGTAGTCTGCAAGATTGAGGGCAATACCAATCTGGACGCTGGCTTGGTTGAGAACATCCTCCTCGGATTGCTCCCACTGGCGCGGTGCGCTATTTTGATAAACTCCCATCAGCCCCCATAGCCGATTTTCTTGAAAAATCGGAGAAATCATGTAGGCTTTAGTTCCCCACATTTCTAACAATTGGATGTGACATTCGTCATGACCGACAGTATATATATTGTCAACCTGCAAACTTTCTTTGCGGACATAACGCCCTCCTTGGTTGTACTGGAGATAGGTATCTCTAACTTTGGCAAGGCTAGTTCCCACCAGCTTAGGCCAATCCCCAGTCACAGACTCAACTACAAATTCTCCAGACCAATCAGGCTCAAAACGGTAAACTCCAACTCGATCTACTTTGAGCAGTTGACGAAGTTCGTGGGTGGCAAACTGGATAAATTCCAGAACATTACCATGACTTTGGGCCATCTCTGTTAACCGACTTGGCAGGCGATAGGAAAATCGGGCGTTTGCTACTTCCCGTTCTGCCAGTTTTATCAGTTCCTCATTCTTGGTTAAGGTTTGTTGTAAGTATTGCGATTGCTGGACGGCAACCCCAAACTGCGTGCCGATTTTCGCTACCAAGTTGACTTCATTCTCTTGCCATTGCCGCGGCCCGCTATTTTGGTAAGCTCCTAACAAACCCCAGAGCTTGTTTCCGGCAATAATCGGGGTGATGATATAGGCTCTAATCTGAAATTGTTCGAGAATTTTCAAGTGGCACTGGGCATGACCAGCAGTGTAAACGTCATTAATTACAAACGTCTCGTTGTTGCGATAGCGTCCACCTTGGGTTTGTTGTAGGTGTTCATCTTCCCATATAGTTCTGATATCGGGGCCAACCAAAGCCACCCATTCACGACTTACAGATTCGGCAATAAACTCCCCACCCCAATCTGGATTGAAGCGATACACTGCGAGACGATCGCATTCCAAATGCGATCGCAATTCTGGTAGGGCATTGCGGAAAATCGTATCTAGCTCTTGAACTTGGCGAATTTTTTCTGACAGCCGTGTTAATGCTCGTTCCCCTTCTGCGGTTCTGGCTAACTCTGCATTCTTATTCTTGAGCTGTTCGATATACTTAACCTGTTGCAAGCCTATACCCATTTGCACAGCTACTTTTCGCAACAGTTGCACATCCTTGGATTTCCACTCGCGAGGGCCAGTATTTTGGTATGCTCCGATAAAGCCCCAGAGTTTGTTTCCAATAAAGATCGGAGCGATCGCGTAAGCCTTAGCCTGGATTTTTTCTAATATCTCTAGGTAGCACTGAACGTGACCGGCAGTGTAGATATCATTGACAACAAAGGTTTCATGATTGCGATAGCGTCCGCCCTGAGTTTCTTGTAAATGTTCGTCCATCCAAATCGTTTTGATGTCGGAATCAGCTAAAGACAACCATTTATCTTTTACGGATTCGGCAACAAACTCCACACTCCAGTCGGGATGAAAGTGAAATACTGCTAGGCGATCGCACTGTAGTTGTTTGCGTAAACTTGGCAGCACATTCAGGAAAATTGTGTCCATATCCTGTGCTTGACGGATTTTTTCCACCATCCCTGTCAGCACTTGTTCCTCTTCTGCTGCCCGCGCCAACTCTGCATTCTTCATCTTCAGCTGTTCGATGTACTCAACTTGCTGCACGCTTAACCCCAACTGAATGCCCAATTTGGTCAGCAATCGCACCTCTTCGGAATTCCACTGGCGTGACCCACTATTTTGGTAAGCCCCTAACAAACCCCAAAGTTTGTTGCCAGCAAAAATGGGAGCGATGGTGTAAGCTTTAACTTGGAACTGCTCTAACAGGTCGATGTGGCACTGGGCATAACCAACAGTATAGATGTCATTGACGGCCAAGGTTTCATTGTTGCGATAGCGTCCGCCCTGGGTTTGCTGTAGGTGTTCGTCTTCCCATACGGTCTTGATATCGGGGCCAACCAGAGGCACCCAGTCACTTCCTACAGATTCAGCAATAAATTCACCACTCCAGTCAGAGTTGAAGCGATATATTGCAAGGCGATCGCATTTGAACAACTGCCGCAATTCTGCCAAGGTAGTGCGGTAAATAGTTTCTAGCTGTTGGGAATTACGCATTCTATCCGCCATTCGTGCGATCGCGTTTTCTACTTCAGCTACTTGGGTCATTTCTAGATTTTTTAACCGTAGCTGTTCGATATATTCAGCTTGCTGGAGGGCAATGCTCAACGGTTCGGCAATCTGCAACAAAGCACCGGCCTCTTCCTCAGTCCATTTCCGAACCTCAGAATTCTGATAGGCTGCTAACAAACCCCAAAGATTACCAGCGCGGAAGATGGGAACAATGATGTATGCTTTGGCTTGAAACTTCTCTAATGTTTCTAAATAGCAAGGTGAAAAACCAGCAGCAGAAATATCGTTGACTTTACGGAAGCGCGTTCCTTTGGCGTACATTCCACCCTGCGTTTCCTTAAGATGGGTATCGGCATCAGCTTTAACAGGGGAGCCATAATCCTTAATATTGCAACGTTCTGAAGATATCAGACCTGTTTTTAAAGTGCTGTCTTGTTCCTGCATCTCCAACAGTGACGACCAACCAGCAGCCACAGATTCAGCGATCACTTCTCCACTCCAGTCTGGATGAAATTGATAAACGACAACGCGATCGCATTTTAAAAATCGCCGCAACTCTTGGGTCGTAATCCGGAAAAGGGTGCGAAGATCCGTTGCTTGCCCAATCTTTTCAATGATGCCGAAAACAGTACGTTCTCGTTCAACAAGTTTGGCTGACTCCTCAGAGCGGTGATAAAGTTGTTGCTGATATTGCACCTGTTGAATAGTAATACTAGACAAAGTTGCAACCTGCACCATTAGGCGAACTTCACTATCTTTCCACTGACGAGGCTGAGAATTTTGATAGGCAGCGAGCAAGCCCCACAACTTTTCTCCCTGGAAGATGGCAACAATAATGTATGCTTTGGCTTGATAAGCTTCTAAAATTTTGATATAGCAGTCAGAAAAACCAGCACTATAGATATCATTAGTGACTCGATAAATCTGTCCGCGATGGAAAGTTTTGCCTTGGGTGTGCTGAATGTAGCTATCTGCACTGTGCGATCGCCCTGTTGTCCCAGCCAATCCGCCTTCGTCTGCAAGGTTCCTAACACTGCAATAGTTAACATTATTGACAATTGCTGGGTTGTTTCGCTGTTCTTCTAATAGAGAAACCCACTCAGATCCAGCAGATTCAGCAATAAATTCCCCACTCCAATCTGGCTGGAAACGATAAATTGCCACGCGATCGCATTTTAGTGACTGTCGCACTTCTTGGGTAGCAACGCGAAAGATGGTATCCAAATCTTTGGACTGGAGAATTTTATTCGCTACACCGACAAGGATTTGGTCTTTTTCCACTTCTTGTTGCAACGCAGCCTGGATCGCGGCAACTTGCAGTTGCGCTTCTAATTCCTGCTCGATTAATTTTAGTAACTGAATTTCAGCATTCTGCCACTGGCGAGCAGCAGCGCATTGCTGCACTACCAACAAACCCCAAACCCCATCTTTTGCTAAGATCGGCAAACTCACACAAGCTCTTACCTGAAACCGCTCCACGAGCTGCTTTTGGTAAGGAGACAAGCTTGCAGTATGAGTATCTGCGATCGCGACTAATTTTTCTTGTTGATAAATCTTGGCAGAACCTAACCCAAAAGTGACGGCGGGCAGTTTTTCCTTCAGCATTGGGGTAAAGCCATCCCTCATTGCCTCCGCAACAACTATCCCCAGCGTCGGATTCGTAAACTCATAAAGCACCACGCGATCGGCTTGCAGTGAGCTTTGTATCTCCATGACAGCAGTAGCCAGCAAGGTATCTAGATCGGAAAATTGGCGGATTTTGCTAGCGATCGCCTGTACTTGCTCTACCTCTAATCCATCTCCTCCGTCTTGATATGGCAACACACTTAGCAGTTCTTTTAACTTGCGGATTCTCTCTCGCAACGGCCCTGTTTCCACCCAATCAGCTTGATCCAGTTCAGTTCGCAATTCTTCTAGAGCGGAGGTGATTTGCTGTTTTGCTGGTACATCAACGGTATGCCCGTTATCGGTTTCCTTAAAACCGTTGCTGGAATTTGACTGAGGTTGGCTAGGTCTAAGATTGTGTTGCGCTACCATGATCTTTCTTGCTATGAAGGTTGTCGGAGTTAAGAAGTAGAATGCAGAGTAAACTTCTTGCAGAAGTCGGGAAAAGGGTAAAGGGATAAGAAATAGGGTTAAAGGTTAAAGGGGAAAGGGAAAAGGAATGAACAAGTCGCCCACGTTAGCGTAGCGGCATGAAGTGCGGGGCGAGGTTTTTACCTCCCAATAATACAAGGATTATTTCGCACACGAGGGCGAGGTTTTTACCTTTCCCCCTTCCCCCTTCCCCTTCTTGATAAAAAAACCCTTTCCCCCAAGAATGCAAAACTATTTTTGCAAGAGGTCTAGTGTTAAAGAGGCTGAAGGGCTTGAATCACAACCTGGGTGTCAAGTAACATCAAAGGGCTACCTTGAGAATCCACAAAGTAACCCTGTAAGAATGAGCCTAGTCGGCCAGGTAACATCGATGTCGAAATCTCTAACCGCTCTTGGGGATCGTGAACTTCAATGGTATTGACTTGCTCTACCAACAGCCCGACGGTTTGATTCTGGACTTGAACAAGCATCGCCATGCCAGAGTTACGCACACTTTCCCGCCGACACCAGTGTGTTGCTCCCAACAAAGCTGCTAAATCAAGAATCCAAATCGCTTCTCCCCGCCAATTCATTATGCCTAACAAGAATTCTGCTACCTGCGGTACTGGCAAAATCTCGGTCAGCGCAACCTGAATTACTCCCCGCAAATCAGCTAATGGGAGTAACCCATTTACCTTTCCATTCAACGGAAATCTTAAAAACCTCTGGTTGTTTCCTTGAGAAGAGTTTTCAAGTCGAAATTGGCTATTAATGGGTAGCGAAGAAAAGCTATCATTGGCCTGTACCATTGCCCTAGTTTCCTTTAGCGAATAAATTTATTAACAGTCTGGAGCAAGGTATTTTCATCTACAGGTTTGACTAAATAGCCATCAGCGCCACTCATATTGCCCCAAGTTCTATCAACATCTGTGTTTTTAGTTGAGCAAATTACTACCGGGATTCCTTTTGTTGTCGGATCGGCTTTCAACTTGCGGCAGAACTCAAATCCACTTTGGCCTGGCAAAATCAAATCCAGTAGAATCAAGTCAGGTTTTTGTTGTTTCAACCGCAGTTGAGCCTCTTCACCACTACGAACTTCATAAACTGAATATCCTCCTTGCTCTAGGTAACGTGTCATCTTTTCGGATTCTGTGAGGCTATCTTCAACTAAAAGAACTTTTTTCATTTTTTTTCCTAACTATTTAATTCAGAATTTGAAAAATAATGGCGACAAATAAATTAACACCAAGCTAGATTTAGAAAGCAATTTCCCTTCCACAATCGGTTTTGAAAATGGATGTAGAGGAGCCACTGGCATGACTGCCGCTTCAACCTAAACGGTTAAATACTTGTGAAGCATATTGAGTACTTTGTCTTGTTCTACAGGTTTACCTAAAAAGTCAGTTGCTCCTACTAATTTTGCTCGCATCCGATCTACTATTCCATCTTTCCCAGTTAAGATGACAACCGGCACATTTTTGAGACTTGGAGTTTTACGGATTTGAGAACAAATTTCATAGCCATTTACTTTTGGCATCAAAAGATCCAAAAAAATGAAGTCTGGCTTGGTTTTAATTAGGTTTAAAACTGCCGTCAAGGAATCTTGAATGCCAACAAAGCGATAACCTTGATGGGTGAGAATTTCCTCCAAACTGCGACAGATCATCGGACTATCATCCACACAAGCTACTAAAGGTCTTGAGACATCAATAATTGCTTTGCTAGCCGCTGGGGGGGCAAATTGTATAACAGTGTTCTCTTCTTTCTTCAGTGAAGAATTGGAATTATTAACTGCACTGGACGGACTGACAATTTCTTTACTAGTTGCTGGGGGAGCAGCTTTGTTGAAATTGGGCGCAAATTGTAAAACAGTGTCCTCTTCTGCCTTTAGTGAAGAATTGGAATTATTAACTGCACCGGACGGGTTGCCAGTTTCTTTACTAATCCCAACCTGCCTGAGCTTTGGGGTAGGTGAAAAAGCGATCGCCCCTGTTTTTACCAATGTCATCAATAACCGAGTCAAAGCTAAGACATCCCGACCGCTTTTTTGCCCTAGACCTCGTAAAGTTTTTGTGCCATCAACTAGAGCAATAATCTGTTTAGAGGATGCTTGTCCTTGGAGTAGCTCAATTTGTTGAATGATCGGAAATAAATTGGGCGAGTAGGTTGCCAGTCCTGCATCTCGCCATTCTTGCCAGGCTTGTGTAGCCCGTTTCAAAACTTCCTCTGTTGGTATTACAGCTAGGAGAACCCCAGGAACTTCACCAACGACGGTAGTAGGTGACAACTGCCCTGCTGGATTGTCGCCATTTTTTTTGGCTTCAATGTACTGCATGATATCAAACAGGACTTCAGCTATTGAGCTTGCAATCAGGCTAACAAGTTGTTGTTGTTCGATTAATTTTTGTTCTCGCAACTTAGCAAGAATGGAATACTCGCGGTAATTTTCCTGGGGAGAGACAAGCTGCTCCAACTGTGTCACATCCAGATTAGAACAGTACCGCAACAAGTGTCGTCGCCATCGCTCATCGGCATTAGAACCGCCAGCCTGCCAAATTAATCGTCCTAAACGAAAATATAGCGTCCAAGTTGGCCCATCCCTTGCTTCAAGATTTAGCCTACCTGTAAATAATTTAGTTTGAAGTTGCTCGATCAATTGATTCACAATAGATCGCACCTCCTTATATATCTTGAGTTTTGCATTTACATTAGAATTTCTCAAACAATCCAGCTTACTAACTTCATTGTGAGATTGCCAATAGCACAGTTCAAAACCTTGATTGAGCTATCCCAGCTTGTTATATCCCTTTCCAATCTGGATATTTTTAAAGTTAAAACCGGAAGATTGAACAAAGATTTAAGCTCTTTTTCTAATTATTAATAGGTTAACTAATTATTAATAGGTTAACTTGTTGCCATGTTACATCTCTTGAGCAAATTGCTTGTATAGATGTGGTTGCAATACAGACTGGAAAAAGATGGAAATGTTGAATACTACAAACCATAGACCAGCTTTAATGCTTATCGATTTTGTACTCTGCTGCTTAAGGCGATAGACATAAGCGATCGCCCAACCGCTAGTCTGCAAATACAAAAAATGAGCTTAAATTAAGTTTGTCCAGAAATTGCTTGTTGCCGAATAAAGTATTGGCGATCGCGTTGTTCCAGTATTCCTTGCTTGATCAAGGAGCGCAGAATATCTATCGTTTGTACCCGGCTTAAGCCTATCACCTCTTCAATTTCTATCAGAGTAGCTCCTTCAGCTTGCTGAATGTATTGCTGCACTTTAGATTTAACATTATCTGCATTCAACGCAGGCGCTTTCCTAGTCATGGTATTGACGGCAGGACGAAAACCTGTGGATTTAATTGCAGAACGGGAAATTGACCATTTTGGAACCGTTGCAACTAATTTTTCTTCTTTAGCAGGAGTCGGGGAAACTGGTTGTTCGGGACTGTAATCGCCCCAAACACTGTTATGTAAGATTGCCCGGAAATTTTGCAAGTTTTGGAATAATGCCTGAGCGTTTGCTGAACGCTGTTGGCGGTATTCTTGCTGGCGTTGCGAGACATCTGTTTTTATTTGCAATATTTCCAATTGCCGCTCTACAATCTCTTGCTGAAATTGCTGCTGTTGTGAGTTCCTGTCGTTGTGAAGGCTGGTAACAAAACTTCTCAATTCTTGATGAAGCACATCTGCTTGTAGCTGAAGTTCTTGTTGAGTTAGCTGTTTCCACTGGTTAACTTTTTGACGGCGTTCAGCAGTTATTTGCAATCGCTGCGATCGCTCTTGTTCCCATAAATTCTTGAGAGCCATCAGATGATATCTCCTATTTTGTTAACTAGAAATATTAAATAGGAGCCATAAAGACTCCCTTTTTCTAATGTGGGGTTAAGCAGCAGATGGAACAGCAGCCTGAGATGTTAAACCAACTGCCTCGGCATATCTTAAGTAAGTTTCAACTGAAGCAATCACAATCCGAGCTTCTATTGATAGCAGTTCAATACCAACTAAAGAAACACGTACCCAAGCATCAATTACAATTCCTTTGTCCAAAATGCGGTCAATAACTTCAGCCAGACTTGAAGATGAGTTAACTTTTTCAACAGCCATTTTCTTTTCCTCTCACAACTCTAATTATTTATTTCATCTTGCTCTGATTGAGCAGTAGGTAAAACTTACACAATGTGTTTTATTCTTCCTGAGTTTAGTGTTCCCAAAAATATAAGATAAATATAAGAAAATAAAAAAATATTAAAAAGTTAACAATATTTTTTTTAAA